>CAZMPA010000054.1:0-11595 GCA_964567915.1 uncultured Isosphaeraceae bacterium
GTTTCGAATGCCGCGGAAGAACTCGATGTGGGCATCGTCCAGACCCGCAGTCCGCATGCCGATCCACGGGAAGTGGGTTGAGAGGTTGTACCAGCCGTCCCGTCTGGGCACGCGTCTGGTGAGCGCCGACTCGTATGGCAACAGGAGCCCTTCGTGGCTCGTGTAGAAATCGACGCGAGAGATGTCACTGACCGAAATGCCGCTCAGTGTCTCCATGAAGCGGAGGGACTCGCCGATCGACTCGACGATGCCATGAAACTCGGCGGCGCGAGGTGAGTGTTCGACGAAGTCAAGTTCCCAATACTCTGGGTGGTGCAGGTCGGCAAATCCGCCGTCAATCAGGCTTCGGATGAAGTTCAGCGTGAGGGCGGATCGTTCATAACCCCGCAGCATCCGCCACGGATCCGGCCGACGGCTTCGCTCGTCGAACGCCGGCCGATTGACGATGTCGCCGTAATAGCTGGGCAGCGACTGGTCGCCTCGCGTCTCAAGCGGTTCACTTCGTGGTTTGGCGTACTGGCCCGCAAACCTTCCGACTCGGATGACGCGGCGGTGGGTGCCGTGCACGAGCACAAGCGACATCTGGAGCAGGATCTTGAGCTTGTTGATGATGACGCTGGACGTGCACTCGGCGAACGACTCGGCGCAGTCACCTCCCTGCAACAGGAACCGCCGTCCAGCCGCTGCGTCGGCGAGTTGCTGCTTGAGCGCCTCGATTTCCCAGCTGGTGACCAGCGGTGGCATTGCCGCGAGCTCCATCGTCGCTTCCGAGAGCGCCGCCGGATCGGGATATTCGGGTTGGTGACGAGCGGGCCGTGCCCGCCATGAGTCGCTCGTCCACTCTGTCATTGTGAGGAGTCCTCGTGATCCATGAGGTGGGTACCATGCGGACGGGAGGACTCGAACCTCCACGGGTTGCCCCACTGGTACCTAAAACCAGCGCGTCTGCCAATTCCGCCACGCCCGCGTCTGATTGAGAGTACACCCCAAGAGCGGTCGGCGGGAGGATCGGGACCTCCAGATTGCCGGTTTCGCGTGTTCACCTCACACATTGGGAGTCCGCAACATGTCCAGCACATCCACCGCAGGGACCGGGTTTCTCAGGCTGTTGACCCGTCTGGTTCTCGGAACGGCGTTCTTCTTTGCCGGGTGGCACGCGTGCTTCCAGGACGTGGCATTCTCGCCCGAAGACATCCGACTGCTCGAAGGCGTGCCCGTGGCGCCCATCGAGGTCGCCTTGCTGGGGGCGCCTGCTGCGGCGCCGAAGCCGGTTGCCCCGAAGAAGGCTGGCGAAGCCCCGAAGTCCACGCCCCCGGCCGCCGCGAAGGCCCCAGCACCTGCCGACACGCCGCCCGCGGCGTCGTCGCCACTGCAACCCATCGGTCCACTCTCCTTCCCCGGCACCGTGGACCGCGCCGCCGCCGAACGCCTGGCGCTCAGTTTGCGGAAAGCGGGCGTTGGCGACTTCGCCGAGCCGCTTGCCTGGGCAGCTGCCGTGGCCTCGCTTCTCGGCGGCGTGCTCGTCCTGGTGGGGCTGCTGACCCGATTCTGGGCGCTCACTATGGCGGTCATGTTGGGAGCGTCATTCTGGTTTGTGTCGGTCGTCGATGCTGGTCTCTTTGACCAGAGTCCATTCCAGTGGTGGGCCCAGAATCAGGATGCAGCCAAGGTGATGTTCTCGACCGCGGCGTTTTTTGTGCTGTCGGTGGGGCTGCTCATCAAGGGTCCGGGTGGACTCTCGGTGGATCGGATCATCTGGCCGGGTCACACCGGTGCCCCCGCCCCATCGCCCGACCCGCACGCCGAAGCGTGAGCGACTCCAAGCCCTTTCGCCCGTGGGCGGGAGGGTCGGCTCTGGGTCTCGTATGCTCCCGATAGGGAGCGATGCGACGTTGATTGGAACCAGCACATTCAGGCAGTCCCGCCTGCACTCGGCAGTTCGGCGACTGGGGCCGTGGGGCGTCAGCATCCTGCTGCACGTCGGCTTGATCGCCATCGGCTTCGCCATCACATGGTCAATCATTCGGCTCGATGAACGACTGCCATCGCCTCTTGTCACGTCCGATGTCGTGGCCATGACACCCGTCATGCCGCTGCGGGCGGCGCCGGAGGCGGTCCAATCGGCGCCCACGCCACTCCCGGTTCCAGCCGCACATGACACGCGGGCGACGCCGCCTCGGATTGCCGCACCGCCGCCCACGGCAGCGTTCACGCCGCCAACTTCAGACTTCGCCGGTGAGTCAACTTCCTCGGCGGCCCGCGTCGTGTTTCTCATTGATGCAAGTGGGAGCATGGTGGCGTGGCTTCCGTTCGTACTTGACGAAGTCGAACGAACACTGGCGGCGATGCACCCGAGCCAGCAGTTCGCGGTGGCATGCTTCTCGGGCGAGGATGTTCGCGTGCTACCTGGCAGAGGGCTGATGGCGGCCCGCCCCGCCGAGATTCCACCGCTCATGAAGCAACTGCGGGAGATTACGGCCCGGCCCTTCGGGAAGGGGTCTGATCCGGTCCCGGGATTCCAGGCAGCCTTTTCGCTTCGTCCGGAACTGGTGCTGCTGCTCAGCGAAGGCCTGGACGGCCGTGGACGATGGGCCGTGGACCGGACTGCGACCATGGCGGCGCTTGAGCGGCTCAATCCGGCATCGGAATCGAGTACCCGCCCGGTACAAGTCAATTGCATCACACTCAAATCGACCGGGTCGGACGCGCCGGCCCTTCTGATGCGGGCGATCGACGAGGCGCACGGAGACGGTGCCGTGACAACGGTCGGTCTGGAGGACCTTGATCAATGAACATGCATCGCGTCGTCGCTGGATCGGTGCTGCTCGTGGGCTCGCCCGCGGTGGCTTCGCCGGCAGCGAAGAGTTTTGCCTCGGCCTTTTTCATCTCTCGTGATGGTGACGGGCAGATTGAACTGTTGGGAACGGGCGTCACGTGGCTGCTCTTATGCATGTCGGCGGCGGCTATCGGATTGGCGATCGCCATGGCGATGGACAACCGCCGGGAATCGATCCTTCCGGATGGGTTCGTGGACGCTATGCAGGGAGATATCGAAGCGAATCGCTTTCGCGAAGCCATGGACCGGGCCGCGGCGAGCGAGAGTTTCATTGGTGGCATCATGTCGGACGCGATGAAGCAGTCTCCACACGGCTGGAACGCCGTCGTGCGAGCACTTGAGCAGGCGTCCGAGGAGCGGACCGTCGGGCGGCTGCGGCGGATCGAAGTGCTGAACATCATTGGCCAGGTCAGCCCGATGATCGGCCTGTTCGGGACGGTGTACGGCATGATTCTGGCGTTCTCGGCCATCGTCGCCTCGGGGGGTGCGGCCGACCCAGTGATGCTCGCCGGGGGTATCGGCACGGCGCTGACGACGACGTTCTGGGGCCTCGTGGTGGCGATCCCGTCGCTCGCCGCCTGCGCCATGCTTCGGGGCCGCATCGACGCCATGACGGCGGAAGCCACGCTGGCGGCTGAAGAGTTACTGGGCCGGTTTCGGCCTCGTCGCAAAGCGGAGTCCGCGTGATCCTGCGTCGAGCACGCACGTCGGTTCGGGCCGACATGACGCCGCTGATCGACGTCGTGTTTCTGCTCATCGTGTTCTTTGTGCTCGTGTCAAGGATTGTCGACAAGGACCGGCCGAAGGTCGACCTCCCCGCGCCGACACCGCCTGCCACAATGATTCCGCCTCCGGGGCCGCGAGCCGTTGTCAGTGTCGTGGAGTCGGATGGGCCTACGCAGTACCGGCTGAATGGTCGCCCCTATTCCGCAGACCACTCGGGAAGACGTTTGCTTCGGGCCGCGCTGGCCGACCTGCTTCGGTCCACACCGGACATGACCGTTCAGATTCGAGCAGATCAGTCTGCGGCGTGGGAGGTGGTGGCGCCGGTGCTCGATGCCGCGCGTGAGGCGGGCGGCGGCGCAGGGGTGGGCGGGCCGGTCCAGGTGCAGCTCGCCGCCATCAGGGAGCGTGCGTCGTGAGGCCGCACGCCAAAGCGAACCGCCGCAGCGGCGGTGGCATTGGTCTGCACATGGCGCCCATGATCGACGTTGTCTTTCTGCTGCTCGTCTACTTCATGGTTGCGACGGACTTCAGTCCCGCGGAAGAAGTTTTCAGGCTCGACCTTCCCGCAGCAGCCGCAGCGGCTGTGGATCCACTGGACATTCAGGAAACGCCACTCCGAGTGTCGGTGAGTGGAGGGCCCGCCGAGGCGCCTGCTGAGATCGCGATCGATGGTCCATGGACCGACGTTTGCACACCAGACGCCCTTCGAATGTTCTTGAGCGGCGCGGTGCGGCCGCGTGGCGATCTGTTTCTGGCAGACCATCCAGTCGTCATCATTCCGGCGCCGCAAACGCCCTGGTCGCAGGTCATCGCAACCTTCAACGCCGTCGTGGCGGGCGGGTGCACAAACGTGACATTGGAGTCCCCGCAGTGATTACAACACTGTGCATGGCGGTCTGCGTGGCAGCGGCCGATCCGGCCGCACTCCGCGATGAGTGGATAGCGGCGACGGAGCCCCGGCAGCGGGTCACGGCCGGCCTGGCACTCCTTGACCAGCTGCTGAGCGATGCGTGGGCAGCGGACATGGCAGTGGATCTGGCGATGCTCGGCCTGCCCGAGCCTGGCAGGCGCGAGGCGGCCATGTCTGTCATTGACGAGGGCATGGTCGTGTCATCGGGCGTCGAGGCAGACCTGCGGACGTGCGGGGACCTTGGCATCCGCGTGGGCCTGGACACGCGACGGTGGCAGCGGGCCCGTGGAGTTGTCTGCGCGGCCTCGGCACTCCTGAAACCGCTGGATACCGAGTCCGCGGCCGAGGCGCTTGCGTACCTGCAGTCCGATCAAGATGCCCGGTCGCGGCGGTTGCTGGCGCACCTTCGAGCGATTCGGGGCGACGCCGAGGCTCTGACGTATGCCGACGATCTCGCTGGCGACCTGCTGGCGCCGCCCATCGAGCGTGTGGCGGCCACTGCGGTGGCGTTGAGACTCCGTCAGGGGGATGGGTGGCGGACCGCGGTCGAGCGGGCGAGCACACCCTGGGAGGTCGCGATGCTCGCCGAGTCCGCCATGGCAGGCGCGGCCTCGGATGCGTTGACAATGGTTGGGCCGGTGCGGCAGGCATGGATGCGGGTCGGCCTGGAACATGGGGAGGCGTTTGCGTTGGCCGTCGATCTTTCGTCGCGGTCCGCGGCCGCCGCGGATCTCGGGCCCGTAGCGGGCGAGCGTCTGGACGCGGCAGCTGTGGTGGCCGCTGCCGGGCAAACGCAGTCGTCGCAGGCTGCAGTCATGTTGCTCCGAAAGTGTCTGGAGCGGCCGCTGCATGCGAGCGATTCGGCGGCCTGCAATGCGGCGCTCGGCCGCGCGTTGGAGCAGGATGGCCGATCGGTCGAAGCGATGGCGGCCTGGCGAACTGCTGCGGAAGGCGGCGGCAATGAGGCGGGCCGTCGGTGGGATCACGCTGCGCAGGTCGCTGCCACGCTGGTGCAGGGCCCAATCGCGGCGCAAGCGATGGAGGTGCTCAATCTGGCGGCGTCGCGGGGCGAACAGGCCGCAGATTGGACGCGAACGCTCGCTGCGATCGAGGCGCAGGCGGGCGATACCGCGGCGGCGATCGATCGGCTCAGACGCGTGCCTCCCGGGGGCGGGGCGCATCTTGCAGCCCTCTCTCACATCGGAACGCTTATTGCAGCGCGGCGGGCGAGTCTCGGTCACTGGGGCCAGACCGACGCCGACCTGCTCCATGAAGCTCGCGCGGCGGCGATGGCGGCCGCGAGTCAGCGGCGCGACGCGAGACGATCGGCGTTGGCCATGCCAGTCGCTGCCGAACTTGCTGCGATGCTGATCGAGCACGAATTGGACATCAGCGGCGTGGCGGCGGCATCGCGGCGACTCGACACCGACCCCGCGTCGGCGTGGTTGCCTGAGGATCTGAGGAGGCGTCTTCGGATTCAGTTGGCACTTGCGGCGAAGGACTATGAGGCCGTCAGCACGCTTGCTCGCGATTCAATCGTTGTGCGGGACGTGCTGCTGCGCGCAGATTCGCTCACGGCGGATGAGGCGTCATCCCTCGTTGCGGCCGTGCGGGTTCCGTTGCCCTCTGGTCCGGTCCCGGAGCAACTCGTCATTGCGGGCCTGCTCGCTCGCGCTGGAGCGACCGAGCATGCGGTCGCCTGGTACGACGCGGTGCTCACGCATGACCCGGCACTGCTTCCTGCGGTGCTCGGCCGGTGCGAGTGTTTGCGGCAGTCCAGCGATCGTGCTGTGCTTGCAGATGTGGCGGCGGGCTATCGCCGCATCGCAGCGCTGCCGCGATTGGAAGATCCCGCTCGATGGCGTCTGGCCAATCTTCGCCTCATCGCCGTGCTTCGGCGAGCCGGGGTTGACCCGGAGCGGCTCGATGCCAGACTCGCCCGCCTTCGATCGATCGATCCCGAGTTGGGCCGGGCGTTGCCGTGATCACCGCATGAGGCGGAGTTCGTCGCGGAGGATGGCAGCGAGTTCGTAGTTCTCCGAGTGCAATGCGTCCTGCAGTCTGGCCTCCAACTCGACACGTTGCGAGGCCGGCAGCCGCGGAATGAGCAGGTCGAGCATGCCCTCCAGCAGACGCATGTCATTGGCGTGTTCGGCCTGGTCCTGCGAAACCAGTTCGCGAAGTTCGCTCAGCGCGTCCTCGAGGGCGAGCCGGGCCAGGTCAGTCCGCTTGCCGCTCAGTGCCGCCTCGGCCGCGGCGCGGGCGCGAAGCGTGATGCCTCGCCGCAGGTGCTTCGCAGCCAAGGTCTGATCCCCGCTTCGGTCCATCAGGAGCAGGCCGATCCGACGAATGTGATCGCCGTCCTGAGCGGCCCGGGCAGGTTCGCCCAGCACGAGGAGGGCTTGAGTGCGGGCGTCGAACTGGGCGATTTCCTCACGGAGCGCCAGGATTTGCTCACTGGCCAGTTCCCCCGACGTCTCCGAAACGGCCTCCAGCGCGGTTGGGCTGGCTCCGTCCGGTCGCCCCGCCATCTCCATCTGCAGCACTCCGAGCAAGACCCGCACCTGCATGACGGTTCGGCCTCCCTGGACCTCGATGATTCGGACATCCAGCCCCGACGGATCGTGAGGCCATCCTTGCAGCAAGGCGGTCAGATCGGCATGCATGGGGAAACACTGCTCCTGGGTTCGGATTATTCCGGCCGTGCGGGACAGGCGATTCAAAGATCTCAACCGACTTCTTGACAGGTTGTTGTTGCGGTCAAGAGGGCCGTTTGATGGTTCGATTGTACTGCCAGTCCTCGGTTTCTCCGGATTTCGAGGATCGGTCACACGCTGCTATCGGACGTCGATAGGGGGTGTGTACCTGCCCGTCGTCCTTTGTGGCGTCGGTGGGTTGACCGGGTGCTGGGAGGCACCGATCAAGCCGCACTCATGTGGGGGCGGCTGGCGCCCGGTTTCGCAGGAAATAGTCTGACATGGCACGGTATTCATCTGATCGCAACCTGGAGGTCTACCTCCGCGACATCAACCAAGTCGCACTTCTGACTGCTCAGCAGGAACGGGAGCTCGGCTGGCGGATCATCAACGACAATGATCTGGCCGCGAAGGATCACATGATCCGAGCCAATCTGAGGCTGGTCGTGGCCATCAGCAAGAACTACACCAAGCGTGGTCTTCCCATCGGTGACCTGATCGAGGAAGGCAACATCGGTCTCATTCGGGCCGTCGAGGGCTTTGACCCGGCCCAGGGGGCGCGATTCTCGACGTACGCGTCGTGGTGGATCAAACAGTCCATCAAGAGGACGCTCATCAACGCCCGGCATCCAATCCACGTTCCGGCGTACATGGTTGAGCTCATCACGCGTTGGCGACGGACCAGTCGCATATTCGAAGACGAACAGGGACGGCAGCCGACGACCGAAGAGATGGCTGATCTCATGGAACTGCCCCGCCGGAAAGCGGAGATCGTCCTGCAGGCCATGCTGGCCCATCGGTCGGCGTCACATGCTCCGACGATGGAAGACGGCGAAGCACTCGACTTTGCCAGCGTCATTCCCGACGGAAGACTCGAAAATCCGGAGTCCGTCTTTGGACGTTCCGAGGAACTGCAGGCGGTGCTCTCCATTCTCGAGACGCTTGAAGAACGCGGTGCCCGCGTGCTGCGGCTTCGGTACGGGCTGGAAGGGCAGGCCCCCTTGACGCTCAAGCAGATCGGCGTGGTCATCGGTTTGACGCGGGAGCGTGTGAGGCAGATCGAGATGGACACGCTTCGCCGCATCCAGCACAAGCTCAAGCAACGCCGCGTGGCCTGACCGCTCTTACTTCAAGACTGTTTCTTCAGGAACGGAATGGCACACGTTTCACCGGTGACTTCGGCTCGCCCGAGATCGACGGCGACCGTGGTTCCCGGCTCGCACGCGTCGCGATCGAGGATGGCCATGGCGATCGATCGCTCAAGTGTGGGGCTGAAGCAGCCACTGGTGACGGCGCCAATGGTGGTGCCACCTTGTTTGACCGCCATGCCTTGTCGAGCGGCACGGCGACCTTCCATCAGGATCCCCGTGAGCCGTCTGGCCGGTCCGCCATTGGCTGCAATCTTCTGAAGCGCGTCCTGGCCGATGAATCGAGGTGTATCGTCCTCATCGCCCTTGTGGAGTTTGACTGCGAAGTTCAACCCGGCAGTGAGGGGATCGACGTCCTCGGTGATTTCGTGCCCGTACAACGCCCTGCCCGCCTCAAGGCGAAGTGAGTCTCTCGCGCCCAGGCCGCACGGACGCACCGTCGTGTCATCGGCGTCCACATTGCCCAGCAGCATCTTGACCATTTGACCGGCGACCATCTTCGGGAGGATGACTTCCACGCCATCTTCGCCCGTGTAGCCGGTTCGCGAGACGAGAAACTTCGCAATCAGAATGGACTTCTGCGTGAATCGGTAGCGTTTGAGCCCGGGAATCTCCTTGGAGAACTGTCCGATCAGTTCCATGACTTTCGGTCCCTGCACGGCGACCATCGCGGTCGATTCCGTCTCGTCGCGAAGCTTGAAAACCATGTCGCCTCGAACCTCTTGGAAGTGCCCGAGGAGTTTCTCGCGATTAGCGGCGTTGCAGACCATGAGATACTCGGATTCGCCGATGCAGTACACGAGCACATCGTCCTTGCAGCCGCCCTGCTCATTGCAGATGAGGCCGTACCGGACCTGGCCGGGCTGCATGCCGCCGATCTGCCGTGTGCAGACGTGGTCGAGGAAGCGTTGTGCGTCGCGGCCGGAGAATCGGAGCCTTCCCATGTGGGAGACGTCGAACATGCCTCCACTGCGCCGGACCTGATGGTGCTCCTCGATGATCGACCCGTAGTGCAGCGGCATGTCCCAGCCCGTGTAGTCAACGAGCTTGGCGCCGTGATTGACGTGAAATGTGTGGAAAGGGGTTTGCCGCAGCGGTGTCATCGTGGCCATTCCGGCATCGTATCGGAGATCACCCCTCGGACGACTTGGCAGCCGCCCGCTCGAGCTTTTTTACCCGCCTGAAGAGGTCGGCCAGATTCGTTCCGGCCAGCGCATTTCGCTTGGCGGTATCTGCCGAAATCGCTGGTGCGCCGCCGATGAGTGTGCCCGATTCGATGTCGCTGACGATGCCCGATTGTGCAAGGGCCTGGACGCAGTCGCCCACCTCAAGGTGCCCGGCCACGCCGACCTGGCCGCCCAGCACCACATGATGCCCCATCTTCACCGATCCTGCGACGCCGACGAGCGAAACCAGAAGGCAGTGTGGGCCGATGTTGGTCCCGTGCCCGATCGAAATGAGGTCTGCGAACTTGGTGCCGCGGCCGATGCGGGTCTCACCCATTGCGGCCCGCTCGATAACGCAGTTTCCGCCCAATTCCACGTCATCTTCGATGACGACGATGCCATGTTGGGGAATCTTGTGATGCTCGCCCACGTGTGTCGCGTAGCCGAATCCGTCGTTTCCGATGACCGTGCCGGAGTGCAGGGTGACGCGGTCGCCCAGCACACAGTGGTCGTGCACGACCGAGTTGGGGAACAGGATGCAGCCGTCGCCGACGGTGGCATTCGGGCCGACCCAGACCCCCGGATACAGATGGCAGTTGCGACCGATCGCTGCGCCTCGTTCGACGACCGCGAACGGGTGCACGCGGGTGCCCTCGCCGATCGTCGCGTCTTCGTGGATGGCGGCTCGGGTGCTGTAGCCGGTTCCGTCGTCGCCGATCGGCTCAGGGTGAACCCGGGTTCCCTGTAGGGCGATGACGGCGTTTCGGAAGGCGAAGTAGGGGTCGTCGCAGCTCAGCGTGGCCAGACCGTCCGGGCAATCGATGCCCGGGCTGACCAGAACCGCGCCGGCCGACGTGTGCTCCAGGTGGCTGCGGTATCGGGCGTTGGCCAGAAACGTCAATTCCTCGCTGGAGGCCGATTCAATGCCAGCGCATCGGGAGATGCTGTGGTTCGGGTCGCCATTGAGTCTGGCGCCGAGGTGGTCCGCGAGTTCTCCCAGGGTCATCGCCATTGTGCCGCTCCTTGCCCGCTCGGACAGCGCAGGGTACCCGCGGTCCGTTCGGGCGGCATCCCTCGGGGTGGCCCGGTATCCTCCGAGCCCCGCATGGGCCGGATCACAACCATTCTGTCAGGTCTCGTGTTGGCGCTCGTCGTCGCGGCGGCGGCGGCGCAGAGCGAGGCTCCTGATGCGGACTCGCTTCTTGACCGGCCCATCGGCTCGATACAGGTCGAGGGCCTTACGAGGGTTCAGGAACAGAAGGTCCTGAACAACATTCGGTCCCGAGTGGGTCAGCCCTACGACCCCGAGACCGCCCAGGGGGACATCTCGCGACTGACCAGGCTGGGGGACTTTGCCAGCATCGACATCGTCGCGGAACTTGGTCGGGATGGGACCGTAGATCTGGCGTATTTCTTTCGAGAGGAGCGACTGCTGGCGGCCGTATCGGTCGTGGGCAATCGTGTGCTGGCTGATGGCGTGCTGCTGGGGCCAACGGGGCTGCATCGAGGATCGCCCAGAGACGACTTTCTGATCCAGCGCGGTGTCCGCGAAATGACCGAGTCCTATCGCAGCAAGGGCTACTACCTGGCCGAAGTGACGATCGACGAGCCGGAACTCGAAGAGCACGACATCCTCATCTTCAAAGTCATCGAAGGTCCCCGGGTGCGAGTTCGGGCCATTGAGTTCGCCGGCGCGACGTCATTCAGCGATCGCGAACTCTCAGCCGAGATTGATACGACGACGTGGTTCCCATTCCTCCGCCGGGGGGAAGTGGACCAGGACCAGCTGGCGTCGGACATCACGTCGCTGCACAAGTTCTATCACGACCGCGGCTGGATCGATGTCCGGGTGGGCAAAGAGATCGAGGTCAGCCCAAGTCAACGCGAGGCGAAGGTCGTCTTCTTGATCGAAGAAGGCCGCCAGTACACGGTCGAACGGATCAAGGTGACTGCGCCGGGAGGGACGCCGCTTGACGTGTTCTCCGGCGAGCAACTCGCCGCGATCATGAACATCAAGGTCGGAGATGTCTTCAGGCAGGACCTTGTGGATCGTTCCCGGAAATCGATCGCGGACTCGTACGGTGTACTGGGATACCTCGACGCCAGAGTGGCC
>CAZMPA010000055.1:0-11526 GCA_964567915.1 uncultured Isosphaeraceae bacterium
AGAAAATCGACTCGAGCAACTGGGGGTTGAGCTTTGCATCAAGAGGCTGTCCGCCCTCGATGAGGCTGCCCAGCCGAATGCTCCGCTCCACAGCGATGATGGCGCCAAACTGGCTGCGGCTCAGAAACGTCACGGCTTCGGTGATCGCGTCGATCCGTGTGTCCCCGCTGTCGCCACGCCCGGGCCGAAGCAGTCGGGCCTGGCCAAGCCGCATGGCAGCCTGGCGGAGTTCGGGCTGAAAGATGACAATCAGCAGGACCGCCACGATGCCGACGAAATAGTTGACGATGAAGTTCAGCCGGGCAAACCGCTCGGTGCCAAGTCCAAGCAGTTGGAGCAGCACGAACGCCGCGAGCAGCACGGCGAATCCTTTGACGATGCCCGCTCCGCGGGTTCCACGCAGAAATCTGACCGTTCCGTAGACCACGATCCAGATCACCGCCAATTCAATCAGCAGTTCCAGAAGGTCGATGCTGAAGATGGATGGCACCGGTGCAGCGTCCTGCGTGGAAGAGGGAGGAAGGCCTCCGCGAGTATACTTGCCCGCTCAGTCCCGATCAGCGAGTTGAGGCATGGCAGGCGTAGACGGCAGATATCAGGTGGCCCGGTCCACCGGTCGGTGTGAGTCGACCGGAGAGACGCTCAATCCCGGGGACGCGTGCATTGCTGCCCTGTGCGATGAGCCAGAGGGCGAGGGCTTCGTCCGTCTCGACTACTCGATAGCCGCATGGGACGGCGGGGCTCGACCGGATTCGCTCTTCAGTT
Source organism: uncultured Isosphaeraceae bacterium (assembly GCA_964567915.1). Taxonomy (GTDB): domain Bacteria; phylum Planctomycetota; class Phycisphaerae; order Phycisphaerales; family SM1A02; genus UBA12567. Next base: position 766 of record CAZMPA010000055.1, read on the forward strand.
TCTGGCGAACCACGATTCCCGAACCCAAGACGCGGGTCCGCGTGTTGGTCGAGGACGACGTGCTGCTGGATCTGCTCGATCGGCTGGAAGGAGATGAGCAGCCTCGCCGTCGGGCCTTCCGATTCGTCATCGCGCTGGTGCTTCTCAGAAAGCGGCTGGTGAAATTCGACAGACGCGAGGAGACCCCCGAGGGCGTGATTTGGCATCTGAGTGGTCGTGGCGCGACGCCGGCGACCTGGGACGTACTGGATCCCGAACTCGGTGATGACGACATCGTCGATCTGCATGAGCAACTCGGTGAAGTGCTGCAAGGCGAGTTGTAGCCGCTGGTGGCCGCTTGCGGTGGCGCTCACGGCGGTCGGGTGCGCGTCGCCTCCGCCGGTCGACGCCACGCAGACGGACTGGCGGTCGCCATGGGACGCCTCGGTGGCTGTGCTGGAGCGGGTCCGGCTTCAGGGTCAGATTCAGGTGCAGTGGAAGGACGAGGACGGGTCGCATCGGGAGCAGGGTGATCTCAATGCCCTGCTCGATGGCGACTCGCGGGCGTCTCTGCGGATCACCAAATTTGGTGATGTCATGATGTGGATCGGGATGATGCCAAGTCAGGCCTGGGTGTTTGACCTGACCGCTGAGCCGACCACGCTGACGATCGGGGAGCCGGGAGATGCCGAAGGGCAGCCCTTCCTGCCTCCATCCGTGCTGCGGCTCGTGCTCGCGCTGGATCCATGGCCCTCAGGCACGACGCGGACGGCAGAGGCCGGCGTGATCGGTCTGAAGGGTGAGGTGTCGGGCGGCTCGTTTCAGGCGACGCTCGAACGCGGAACCTTGCGGCCGATCGAAATCCGGTTTGAGCGGGACGACGTCGGCACTGTCGTCGGCGTCCATCGATGGACAACGGGCGAGGTGCGAATTGCGCCAACCGCGCGGCCTCTTGCCCGCGTCGTTGATGTGACGGCCCGTGACACCCTGCTCAAGTTCCGCACGTCCCGCGGCCAGGTCATCTCCGCCGAGGACATGACCCGGCTCGCCAAGGTCTGGTTCAATGTCGATCGGATTGCCGCCCACTTGAAGCCGGAGTTTGTCAAGTGATTGGATTTGTGGCCGCGGTGGCCGTGGCATCCTCGCAAACGTTCTGGTTTCTTCATCCCACCGGCGACGCCGTCGCGATGGACGGACTGTGCCTTGTCGGGCCGCCCGCCGCCGACGGCGAATACACGGTGCTCCGCAGACTGTCACGTGCCCCGGTTGCCGTGGCGTGGGCCGAGACGTCCGCGTGGGTCCTGCCGGCTTCGGACGCTGAGCGGCCGTCGCTGCTTGCGGTGCGGGCGGAGTGGGACGTCGGACTCGACACATGGGTCACACGGCCCGCAGAGGGCTTCGCCCGCCTGCCGCCAGTCCCCGCTGAGCATGCCATCGGCATGCTGCTGGGCTCGCGGGCGGGCCCAACCGTCGTATTGAAAGGAGGCGGCGGCGTGTACTCACTTCGCGGCGGCCGCTGGCACAGTCGGCCGTCGCCGCCCCTGGAGTCTTCCGAAACCGTGCTTCTGGCCGCGGCAAGCGACGAAGAGGTGTTGTTGTGCGTGGGCGACGGCGGCCCTTCAGCACTGCTCCGCAGCGGCGACCCTGACGGTGGGTGGACCCGTACGCCGCTTGACCCGCCCGACGGTGAGCCGACCGACCTGCTCTATCACAACGGCACGCCTGTGCTCGGCGTTCAGACATCGGGCGGCCAGCGGACGCTTGGGTACCTGCAAGGCGGCGTGTTCGCGTCCTGGGCGGAGGTGCCTGCCGCGCCCCCCTCGGCCGCGGTCGTGGCGACGGCCCGCGGGTTGGCCCTGCTGGATGTGTCGGCGCAGTCGGTTCGCCTCAAACCGCTGGACGGGCTCGCGGAGACACAATGGGCGACGCTTGAGCGGGCTTCCCGTATCGGGGCTCGCCTGTGGTCCATCGTTGTGGCCGTGGGCATTGGCGTGGTCGTGCTTCTGATCATTGTCATGGGACGTCGCGTCGATGCCGTTCCAGCCGGGGTGCGGCCCGCGCCCCTGTCCCGCCGGACGATTGCGTTGGGGCTGGATCTGGTGCCGGGCATGTTGACGTGCGTGGTCGCGTTTGGAGCAGGGTCGATGGAGGTGGCCGCTGCGATCGTGACCGGCCCGTTGCCCGCGACGATTCCCATGCTCCTCACGCTGGCTGCGGTCACGGCTGTGTGGGGAGTCTGCTGGGAGTTGGCCACGGGCCAGACCGCGGGGAAGATGCTTCTGGGGCTGCGGGTCGTGACCGCCGGTGAAGGCAGCCTGCAGTGGTGGCAAGTCCTGCTGCGAAACCTGCTCAAGGGCATCGTTATTCTGGCGCCGCCATTGGCCGTGCTGGTCGTCCTGACGCCTCTGAGCCAGTCTCCGGGAGACATCGTGGCAAGGACGCTTGTCGTGGATAAGCCGCCCAAGCCTCCGCAGGATTGACCGGAGACGTCATGCCCTCAATCCTCAACGTGGGCTCGCCGGACGTCCGATATGAACGGAGAGCGGATGAATGGAGTCATCCGCTGTGGAGCGATGGATGGTCGATGGATTGACGCGCCGCGGTAGTCCCGCGGCGACACGCGAGCGGTCGGGCGGGCAGACAAACGGCGAAGCGACGCAGGTGCTTCATGTTGCGGCGGTTGAATCGTCTGAGCCGTGGTGCCTGGGAGGGCTCGCGGCGGCTGACCGGTTGAGAGCCGGCGGTATCGCAGTAGTGGTGCTTCATTCTGGGCCCGAGGAGGAAACCGCATCCATCAGGCGGACCCTGCATGACGTGGATCCCCTGACAATCATCGTCTGCTCCAGGGCCTTCGGCGCCGGGCCAGGGGTGCCGGACCGGGACGATCCAGCGGTGGAGCGGGCGATTGCCTGGGGTCGCACTCGATACGCCGCCAGACTCGACACCTTGATTCGCCGGCAGGGCGGCGCGCCGGCGGGTGAGTTTGCCTGCAGAAGTCACGACGAGTTGGTGGGCGGCGGAGAGGCCATGTCAGGCTTTCGCAGCCGGCTCCGCCAGGTCGCCGAACATGATGTGCCGACGCTGATCCACGGCGCGTGCGGGACACCACTTGAGCCTGCCGCGCGGTGGCTTCATGTCTCAAGCCTTCGAGGTGATGGCCCATTTGTTCCGGTCGACTGCCGCGCGGACCCGGAGCCGCAACTGCTGGTTCGCATCTTCGGGCACGTCGCCCATGCATTCCCCGGCGCCGATTCCGCAGGACCGGCTGCCGTGGCGATGGCCGCGGGCGGCACGCTTGTTCTGGATGGTGTTGAGCATGCGAGCAGCCGTGTGCAACTCCGCATCGTTGAATTGATTCGCGATCAGTCGTGGCGACCAATCGGGGCTACCTCGGCCAACGCATCGGCAGCTCGCGTCGTGGTCGTGTTGCGGCAACCGCCGCTTCAGGCCCTGGTCGCCGGTGATCTCCAGCGAGATCTGATGGAACTGGTGTCGGGCCATGTCGTTCGCATGCCGACGCTGGCGGACCGCGCTGAAGACGTACCGGATCTGGTTCGCCACCACATGACGCAGGCATCCGTTCGGCTCGGCCGGCCGAAGCCCCACATTGACGACGACACCGTAAGGCTGTTGAGCAGCGGGCGTTGGATCGGCCACGACCGAGAGTTGGAACTCCTGTGCGAACGCATCGTGCTGCACGGGGCGGCGGGCCGCGTGAACGCGGATGTTATTGCAGGGTGGATCCTGACTGGCGGGTCGGATCCGAACCGGGGTCAGCTCATCTGCGATGGGGGCCGGACGCTTGAAGATCTGGAGCGGACCGCCATCCTTGCCACGCTGAGGCACTTCAAGGGGCACAGGCGACGCAGCGCAGCGGCGCTCGGCATCGGCGTTCGGACGCTGGGGCTGAAGCTGCGGCGGTGGAAGGACGCGGCCATCGTGCCGGAGACAATCTGAGGCCAGGTCTCAGGATGCCCGTCGCAACGTCGCCCGTTGCACCATCAGTTGCAGCGTCTGGCTGATGAGGTCGATGTCGCGGCGCGTGAGATCGGGATGAATGGGCAGCGCGATCGTGCGACTCGCCACCGAGGCTGCCACGGGGCAGGCGTCGCACATCGCTGCGTCCCAGGCCGTTGGGAGATGGAAGAGGCCTTGCGCAGCTTGAATGTCATGCCGCTGCATGCCTCGAATGATCTCGTCGCGGTCCGCCACTGCAAAGGTTTCATCGAGGCGGACGATGTACCTCGACCAAGAGGAAGAGGCGTCCGCTGTGATGGCTGGAAGCATGATCTCCGGCATGGCCGCGAGGCCGACTGTGTACTGCTCCGCGGCGGCAGCGCACGCTGCGGCGATCGTCCCAAGCCGCTTCATCTGCGCGGTTGCCAGCGCAGCGGCCAGGGGGGGCATCGGGTCGGCGTGGTGCGGACTCTGGCATTGCGCATGATCACCGGGGCCGCATCGATCCGCGAGAAAGCGATCGTCCGTGACAATGACCGCGCCTTCACCGCCCGAGACGATGCTCCGCTCGGAGAAGTCCAGCACCGCGGCGCGGCCGAGTGAGCCGGCTGGTGCTCCCCCGCACCGGCTGCCGATGCGGGTGCCGACGAGTTCAATGAGCGGCACTTCCCTGCGGCTGCACGCCGCTGCGATGTCAGGCAGCGAGGAGCCCCACCCGTCCCCGTGCGGCATGATGACCGCCGCTGTATCCGCAGTGAGTGCCGCTTCAACAGCCTCGGCGGTCGGCAGGAGTGTTCCGGGATCGCACTCGGCGAATTGGGGGGTCAGGCCGACTCGCCGAGTGGCTCGCAGGCAGGCGGGGTCACCGAGTGCGGGCAGCAGAACGGCTCGGCCAGTTGTCACACCGGCGGCGTGCAGCAGTGTCGGCAGTGCCTGCTCAGATGATGCGACGGCGATGCCATGTGAGCGCCCGCTCGCTTCCGCGACGATTGCTTCGAGCGATGTACGAAACATGGCCGCACCGGTGCCGGCGACCCGCATCGCCTGCATGACCGCTTGGGCATCGCCTCTGGTGATGACCGGATTGCTCAATGGGATGTCAGATGGCACAGGATCTCTCCGAGGCGTGAAGGGCGTCAGTGGGTCGGCCGCAACAGCGAAGCGACGACGTCGTCAACCACGCCCGAGTGCCGAACGGCGAGCCAGGCAGCCTGCGTTCGCACAGCTTCTGAAGCCTGGCTTCCGGTCGCGATGAGTTGCAGATTGGAGACATCGGCCGGTTCGATCGCAGTTTGATCACGCGCCAGCACGAGGAGCGCCAGTGTGTCCGGCGCGGCGATGCCGATTCGATGAATGGAGGCAACGGTGTCGGCAAACTCCGGTGCCGGTTTCTGAAGCAGTGCCAGGAGCAGGAGTTGCTGCTCCACTCCGTCATCGGCAGCTGCTGCAAGCCGTTTACGAAAGCGATCCGGGGCGCGGTTCAGCAGGGCCGAGGCGGCCGTGACGCCGTTGGCGGACATCGTGCTTTGGAGGCCCGCTTCGACCGAGAGATCAAGAATTCGTTCCAGCAGCGGGGCTGCGACGGCGTCGGGCCAGTCCGTCGAGGCGTCGACCGCCCAGGAAATCGTTCTCCGGTGTCCCGTATCGATCAGGCGTTCCAAGGCGGCCACCGCGGTTCGGGGGTCGTCGGCAAGGGCGGCCGAGGCTTCGGCCATGCGGTTGAGCAACTCATCATCGGCCATCAGTGGTCGCACCGAATCCGGTGCCGCCGTTCCGGTCATGAGTAGCAGCAGGGCGAGATCGACCTGATGGCGTCTACGGGTCGCGGCTCGGTACTCAGTGGCGAAGGCGACGTCTGTGCCGTCCACGCCCGCTTCGAGCAGGGTCAACAGTGCGAAGCGTCGCAGACCGGGCGAAGTCATCGATTTGAGGCAGGCCCATGCCAGTCGAGTGGCTGCTTCACTTGGGAAGCGTTGGGCCTGCTCGAGCACGCTGAAGACCGTCGCCTGCGACAGTTCATCATCGGGGTTGGTGCGAAGTCGCACCGCCAGCGATTCCATGGCGGCCGGCCTGCCGAGATACGCTTGAAGTGTTGCGATCGCGGCCTCCGCGGGTGTTTCCGGTTCCACTGCGACCGCCGCAAGTTCCGCGGGCGTGACCGTTTCGCCGGCTTCCAGGAGGCCTGCGAGAATCGCGACCCGCGTCTCAGCAGACATCGTTCGGCCGAGGAGGGTTCGCATGTCTGCGGTGGAGAGCCGACCTTCGGCGATCCCCAACTGGATGGCAATCTCCGCCGCGTCAGCGCCAGCTGCAGCGAGTCGGTCCGGCGTCAACATGCCGTCCGCATTGAGTTCGGCCAGCCCGAGCAAGGCGTGAATCTGAATGGCCGGATCGTCCACTCCGAGGAGCGAAACCAGCAATGGCTCAAGCCGTGGGTCCCGAAGCGCTCGAAGTGCCGACAGTCGCATCAGCTGGGCGTTGCCGGGTTGGGGTGTGATCGCCTGGTCCAGCTCCCGGTGCACGGCCGCGTCGCGTGGGTCGCCCCATGAGCCAAATGACAACGAACCCCATGCGAGGAGTGGTGTCAACAGAAAGGCGGCAACGCGCGGCATCGGGTCCAGTCTACCACGCTCCGGCTGCATCGCCTCGCTGAAGTGGTCCCGTTCCGGCTCGCCCTCAGGAGCTGGTAGAGGCGCGGCGGCGGATGCGATCAAGTGCCTGAGAGAGCGGAATCCTGCACCCGCCGACTTCCATGTCATCGCCGTCGGCCACCGCCTGCCGCGTGCGTTTGACGGCCGCATGCACGGATGAGTGTGTTCTCCGCTCCAGCGTCCGGGCGATATCTGGGTAGCTGGCCGGCGTGCACTCCCGGGCCAGTACGGCCAGCAATCCCCTGGCGGTCGCCAGGCGTGCCGTTCGGCTGCGTCCCTTGAGATCCGATTGCGTGAGGCCCAGTGTCTCGCAGGTCGCTTCGAGCAGTGATGTCAGTGTGATAGGCCGACTCCCGGGCGCCGCGGCATGCCCGATGGATCCGCGGACGTCCATGTCATCAATCGTGCCGCCACCACCCTTGATTGTGCGAAACGCGCCGACGCGGGAGAGGAGCCCCTGAATCTCCCGCACGCCCGGGCCATGCGCAACGATCATCTCCATCGCCCTGTCTGTGACCGTCAGCCCGCGTTGCACCGCCAGCCGCCCAGCAATCTCGCGTCGCATGTCCGCACCGGGGAGATCCACGCTCGCGAGCATGCCGCTGGTGCATCGGCTCGCCAGCGCCTTGTTGAACCGTTTGATGACATCGGGTGGCGCGTCCGACGCGAGCACCATTCGAGCGCCAGTCAGACGCATGGCGTCGAGCGTATGCAGGATCTCGTCCTGCGTTCGCGTTTTGCCTGCGACGAAATGTACGTCGTCAATGGCCAGCAACTGGAGCTTTCGCATCGTGCTTCGAAATCGCTCAAGTTGATTGTGACGAACCGCCTGGATGAACTGATTCGTGAAGTCCTCGCCAGTCATGTATCGCATCGGCTCGCCCGGGTGGGTGGCGGCAAACCGGCGGCACAGGCCTTGAAGCAAGTGCGTCTTGCCCACGCCGCACTCGCCATGGATGAACAGTGGCGACATGTGCGATGCAGCCTCGCCGTCCACGATGGCGCTCGCCGCCGTCCAGGCAAGCTGGTTGCATGGGCCGACCACCATGTCGTCGAGCGCGAGCAGTCGCCGCCCTGTCTTTGGCGTGGGCCTTGGCGTGGATCTGGACCGCGGAGGGGGCGGGCCCTCGCTCGCGGCCGGCTCGGTGGGCTCGAGGACGTACACGTCCGCCGACCGTCCACCACTGGCGGCCGCGAGCGTCTGAAGGTCCTGCCTGTACCGCCGATCAATCCAGTCGGCCTGGAAGCGGGACGCGGCGCCGACACGCAGCACGCCGTCTTCGACCGTGATCGATGCGTCGGCAAACCACATTCGAAACGGTGTCGAGCCGATGTGGGACTTGAGTTGGTCGGGCAGCGTGTTGGTCACAGGGTGGTTCGCCAGCGGTCAGGCCCAGTGGTCAGGCTCGGTGCGGTTCGCAGCCCCCTTGCATCAGGAGACGGGGCAGCGGGGGAATCAAGAGGGGAATCGAGACCGCTTGCCCGCACCAGACCACCGCGACAACCACCGCGCACCCATCAGCCAGATCGCCGATGGCCGCCGTACAGACTCGGCCGCAGTTCCGACGTGGGTCGGCAGACGCCGGCCGCGCATCGGGGGAGGTGTGATTCAAACGGTCCGTCATCCCCGCTCCTCCACGCGGTCATCCGGGCCGCGGTCGGAGGTCCATCCTTGGACGCGGGCACTCTACCGGTGTGCCGAGTCGTCTACAAGGGGGTCGCGCGCCGCACAAGCGAGTCGAGCGCGCGGTTTTGTCTTCATGCAAGGCAAACGCGGTTCTCAGAATTCTTTCATCCACCGCCGGTTGCCAGCCATGTCGACTGACTGTGGACAGTTGGCGGCGCGGTCATGTGGCTTGCACTTCGACAGTCGAGCGGATAACGGCTCGCTGCGTCGCGCGTGTCACAAACCCCGCCGCGCCGTAGACGTTCAGCGCGGGCTGATTTCTTGAATCGACCGCCAGGCGCAGTGTTTTGACGCGTCGATGCGAGAGTCGGCGCATGACTTCCTGCAGCAGGACGGGTCCGATCCCGCGACCGCGGTGCGGAGGCGTCAGTCCGAGATACGCAAGATCTGCGGTGTGGTTTGGTCCACAAGTGACGAGCACGCAGCCGATCATGTCGCCGCCTTGCCGGACTGCGAGCCAGAGGTCGTCGTGCACGACGCCGCTCGCGCGGTGTCCGGCGACGATATCCGCCGTCCGCCGCAACCCTCGGAGCCCCGGGCAATCCAAGGTGTCCACGTAGGTTGCCTCAAGCGTGGCGAGCAGATCGTGATCCGTCGTGGGCGAAAGCGACAAGCCTTCCGGAAGCTCCGGGCTGACCGCCCGTCTCGGGACGCCGCACAGCATGGTGTTCAGCAGCGTCAGTGACTGGAAGCCCGCTGTCAGATAAGCACTTGCACAGTCGTGGTCGTCGGGGTGCAGCAGGGCCTGCAGCAGATCAATCTCCCGGGCCGCCAGCGTGGCAGCGTGAATCAGGCCCGCCATCGCGTCGACGGACGCTTCGGGCGAGGGCCTCGAGGCGACGAGCGTGGCAGTCCGCCCAGCGGCGGGGACGAGCAGGGCGGCGGCGAGGAGGCCGCCGTCGCCATGCTCCAGAGCGACCAGCCCGCCGCGGCCCAGCCGCCCGGCCTGCAGCCCCGCAAGCAGGGGCCGAACCTGCTTGTCAGATGGGAAGAGGTGGCGTAGTGCCTCCTCGTAGCGGTCTGGCGGGACGACCAGGGGGGTGGGCATGAGGGCGGGCTCCGGGTGCGGCGGGTGCTACACTACCCCCTTCGCTGGCCAGAGAGATCTCTCGGACGAAGGCGATGTGGTGGTTCGCCTCGGGGGGGTGGTCCTCCAACAGTGCAGGCCCGGCGTCAGGCCGGGTGAGAGGAGCGTTGTCCGCATGCGTCGATCAAGCATTCTCGCCATTCTGGTGACTGTGACGGTGGCCGTCTGCCTGCAGCAGGCGGTGGCGTATCCGCGGCCGGCCCGTGGCTCGTCTCGCCCCGAAGTGACGTTTCAGCCCGGGCCCCTCCGCATGTTTACCTCCGAGGATGGGAACCGGTACTGGTATCTCGTGTACGACGTGGTGAACACCAGTGGCGAGGACCGCACGTGGGCGCCCGCAGCGGTGCTCTACACGGACAAGGGCGAGATTCGTCGCGACGGGGAGGGTGTGTCCCATCAGACCCGCAAGGCGATCATGACCCACGTCGGCGACCCGCTGGTCGAGCCCAAGGTGGCCATCATCGGCGTGCTTCGGCAGGGGACGGGCCACGCGCGTCGCGGCATGCTGGTCTGGCCCGCCGGCACCAGGCACGTCAATGAGTTTCGCATCTTCGTGGAAGGCATCAGCCCGGAAACGGCCATCGTGCCGCACCCGGTGTCCGGCGATCCCGTGACCCTCCGGAAGAACCTCTACCTGCACTATCTCGTGGGGGGAGAGGCTGCCGCTCGCGGAGACGAAGCCATCAGCCTGCATCCCGGCTACACCGCTGAAGAGCACTGGGTGTTCCGGTAGACCGCTTCGCCCATCAGAAGGGCCCTCTGGGGTGAAATGACCACCCATAGGGATAGCCCTACGAGGCCAGTTTGGGGTGCGGCGGGGTACGGCTTGTGATATCATGCCCGGCTCGACACGCTCAGGAGGTGTTTTGTGGCACATAAGAAGGGCCAGGGGTCCAGCAAGAACGGTCGCGACTCAAACCCGCAGTTTCGCGGTGTGAAGCTCTATGGCGGCCAGTACGCCAAGGCTGGGTCCATCATCGTCCGCCAGTGCGGCACTCACTTTCGCCCCGGGTACCTCGTCTCTCGTGGACGCGACGACACGCTGTACGCCCGACAGGCCGGTACGGTGCAGTTTCGAGGTCGGCACATCGACATCATTCCGGCGGACCCGGAGACACCGCGCTATACGGCCGTTGAGAAGGCCGGCTGACCGAGCCTTCAGTTTCTGAGACCATCCACGCGGACGCCTGGGCGTCGGCGTGTTTCATTCGGACCGGATTGGAATCGAGGGATCGTGCTTGCTTGTTGATCGCTGCACAATTTTCGTCCGCTCGGGAAAGGGCGGCAACGGCTGCGTGAGTCTCCGCCGCGAGAAGTATCGCCCCAAGGGCGGCCCCGACGGAGGCAATGGAGGCCGTGGCGGCGACGTCATTCTGGTTGGCGACGAGGGGTTGTCGACG
>CAZMPA010000056.1:0-11496 GCA_964567915.1 uncultured Isosphaeraceae bacterium
CCCGTCGACCGCCAGATCGACGCTCAGCCCCGCCACCATGCCAAGGCTTGAGCCACCCGAGGTATCGTCGCCCCCCCCAAGGGCCCGCATCGTGAGCATCAGCCCCACGCCGATTGCGAAGCCCGCGACGACCGCCATCCAGTGCGGCGTGGTGACCAGTACAGGGACCAGTTCGGTCGCGACGGCACCAAAGATGATCCCGCCCGCTGCGTGCTGAAAGGCGGACCGCAACTTCGGCCCCGGACGGAGCCAGGCACCTCCAACCACGCCCACCACGAGCGCAGCGGCCGGAACGCCGATCGCAATGCCCGCTTGCCCGATCTCCACCGCCATCCGGAGAGCCTACACCGCTCGCTCGCAGCCCTCGGCCTCGAGCGCTACAATCCGCCCCCATGACGCCGTCCACCATGAAGCAGGTCGCCATCACCGGCATCGGTCCGGTCACGGCATTGGGCATCGGCATCGAGCCGCTCTGGACCGCCTTGGCGGAAGGCCGCACCGGCATTCGTCGCCTTGAGGCCTTCGACGGAAGCGCGTGGGGTTGCCCATTCGGGGGCGAACTGCACGCGGACGAGTTTGCCATTCGCAAGATCGTCCCCAAGCACTACCGCAAGGCGACCAAGGTGATGTGCCGCGACATCGAGCTCGCCGTCGCTGCAGCACTCGCCGCAACGGCAGACGCTGGCGTCGTGACTGCTGGTGGTGGCGAGGGCGACATCACGATTCCTCCAAACAGAATGGGATGCCACATTGGCGCCGGTCTCATCTGCGCGGATGTGAATGAGCTTGGCGCTGCGCTCGTGACCAGTCGCGGCGACGACGGCGAGTTCGACCTGCACCATTGGGGCCGCGAGGGCATGGAGAACCTCACTCCGCTGTGGCTGCTGAAATACCTGCCGAACATGCTCGCCTGCCACGTCACGATCGTGCACGACTGCCAGGGGCCGAGCAACACCATCACGTGCTGGGAATCGAGCGCCTCGCTCTCACTCGCTGAATCCATGCGGGTCATTCAACGCGGCGCCGCCGATGCATGCCTGACCGGTGGTGTCGAGAGCAGGCTCAACGTGCTGGCGACCTGGCGTCAACAGTGCGCCGGACGGCTGACAACCGCATCGGCAGGCGACGATCCGGCGACACTGGTGCGGCCGTTCGATCCCGCCGCCACAGGCACCGTGCTTGGCGAAGGCGGCGGCATCCTCGTGCTGGAGTCGTGCGAGCACGCTCGCGAGCGGGGCGCGGGCATCAAGGCAATCGTCTCGGGCCTGGGGTGTACCCAGAGCATCTGCGACAACGTGCTGACGAGCGCCTCCGCTGAGGCCATTGGCGATGCCATCACCATGGCCCTTGGGCAAGCCGGCCTGAGCGGCGGCGACCTGGACGCAGTCGTCCCGATGGGGCTCGGCATCCCGGACATTGACGCGGCGGAACTTGGGGGCATGGAGCAGGCGATTGGAGGCAAGGAGTTGCCCCGCGTGCTCGTCACACCGGCCACAGGCAACTGCTGCGCCGGACAGGGCGCGGTCCAATTGGCGGTCGGGGCCCACTGCATTGACACGCAATCGCTGCCCACCGGGCCCGCGGACATCAACCACGTGCTCGTCCTGACGGCCAGCCAGGGTGGACAGAACACAGCGACCATCTTGTCGCGGGAGGTGGCGGCATGAGCCGCAAGCGAGTCGTCGTGACCGGGGCCGGATGGATCACACCCATGGGACACGACATTGAGTCGGTATGGAAGCGGCTGGTCGCCGGCGAAACCGCCGTCGCGCCGATTGATCGATTCGACGCTGCTACGTTTCCCACGAGCTTTGCCAACCAGGTACGCGACTACGACTGGACGAACTACGTGGACGACGCCGCCCGCCACGGCGCGCCGGGCATGCACACGGCGTTTGCGCTTGGCGCGGCGCGGCAGGCGTGGGAGTCGGCGGGGCTGGGCGACGCCGCCAATCTGGACCGGCGGCGGTGCGGGCTCTATCTGGGATCCGGCGAGGGCGTGCTGGACTTTGACTCGTATCAGAAGACGAGTCTCTCGGCCTGGACAGGCGAAGACATCGACGACGGAGGATGGCTCGAGGCGGCCAAACAGCACATCGCGTGCAGTTATGAAGTTGCCCAGGAGCCCAACGAACCCATCGCGCACGTCGCCCGCGAGTTCGGCCTGCGCGGGCCTGCCTTCAACTGCCTGACGGCCTGCGCGGCGAGCACGCAGGCCATCGGTGAGGCATGCGACATCCTGCAACGAGGCGACGCAGACGTCATGGTCAGCGGCGGCACGCACACCATGATTCATGTGCTTGGCATCACTGGCTTCAATCGCCTGACTGCGCTGTCGACGCGAAGCGACGATTACCAGCATGCATCCCGCCCCTTCACGCGATCACGCGACGGCTTTGTTATGGGCGAAGGTTCGGGCGTGATTGTGCTTGAGACACTCGCGCATGCCGAGGCCCGCGGGGCACGCATCCTGGCCGAGATCACCGGCTACGGGTCCAGCGCCGACGCGTACCGAATCACAGACATTCACCCTGAGGGACGCGGCCCGGCTGCAGCCATGCACGCAGCACTCTCGCAGGCGGGCCTTGATCCTTCCGCCACCGACGCCGACGGCCGACCGGGCGTGCACTACATCTCCGCCCACGGCACCGGGACACAGGAAAACGACTCGATTGAGACCGGTGCCGTCAAACGCGTCTTCGGCGACAACGCGCCTGCAATTCCCATGACCAGCATCAAGTCCATGATGGGACACCTGATCTGCGCTGCTGGCGCTGTGGAACTCATCACGTGCCTGCTCGTCATGCGTGACGGTGTGATTCCCCCGACGATCAACCTGACTGACCCAGACCCCGATCTGGACCTGGACTACGTCCCCAACACGGCCCGCAAAGCGGCGGTGGACGTCTGCCTGAGCAATTCCTTTGGATTCGGCGGGCAGAATGACACGCTGGTGGCGCGGCGGTCGACGTGACGAGTTTCCCCTGATTTCAGGCCCGAGCACGCCGAAGGAGCGGTAGACTGGAGCCCTGTTCTGCCCCGGTGGGGTCCATGGGGAACGAGCCAGCATGCACAGATCCGCCAAACTGTCGATTCTTGTCATGCTCGCCGCGGCGGGCATCGCGCTGGGTGACAGAAGTGGCCGCGCAGATCGAGGCCAGCGGGCCAAGGCAGACCAAGCCGCGCCACTCGTCGCCGCTCAGCGGCGGGCGGACAGCACCCGCGCCCTCCCGCCCGCAGCACCCGTCTTCGAAGAGCGGATCGTCGGCGACAATCTGGCGGACCGGTATGGCTTTGCGCTGGATCTGTTCGGGGACCGACTCGTCGTTGGCATTCCGGGCGAGAGTTCGTCGTCCCCCGAACACGGCGGCGCCGAGGGGCTCAGGTCAGCCACGCTCGGCAATTGGACTACCGACCCGATGCATGCGAGCGTCTCGCCTCTGCAGAACGACCGGCTCGGCTACGCCGTCGATCTCGACGGCGATCTGCAGGGCGGGTACACCGCGGTCATCGGGGCGCCTGGCACGGATTGGTTTGGCGACGATGCCACTGGCGCGGTCTACCTCTGGGAGGACACGTCGGGCGCCTGGTCCCTGATTCACCGGCTGGACCCGTACGATCTGGACGCCGACCAGCAAGCCCAGGCCGCAGACCCCTTCACGCCCGAAGGCGTCGATCCGGTCGGCGGCGAATTCGGCCGATCGGTGGCCGTCGACGGCGACCTGATCGCGGTCGGCATGCCATATGCCTCGGCTTCGGCGTCCATTGGAGGCGATCTGCTTCCCGAAGCGGGCGCCGTGGTGATCTACCGGCGAGAGAATGGAAAGTGGGAACTCGACGACGTCCTCTCACGCGCCGACACAAACGCCTGCGCTGACGACATCCACCAACTCGACTACTTCGGGCACGCCGTGGCCCTGCACGGCGACTACCTCGTCGTCGGCGCTCCATTCGCGGACGATCCGAAGATGACCAGTACGGGGGCGTGCTATGTGGATCTCAATTCAGATGGCATCTGGGACCTGGCAGTCGACGAATCGGAGGAGTCCTGCGACTCACAGCAGGGTGCCGGGGCAGTAACGGCTTGGCTCCCCGGCCAGACGGTCACCAACCCGCTGATTGACACAACGACCCTCAATAGCACAGACGGCGCCTGCTGTTACTACGTCAGTGAAGCCCAGTGCGATTGGATGGACCCCGCCAATCCGAATCCATCCGGCATGATGATCCAGGATGTGTGCGAACTGGTCTATGGCGGCGTGTGGATTCAAGGGCAGGACCCCGCCCACATCGACTGCCCGATTGCCGATCCGGTTCCACTGGTTGACAACATCGGGCTCGTTGATGTCTTTGGGCGTGATGCATCCACAGACACGTGGAACCACTTGATCACGCTCAGGCCGCCGCTCATCCCAGGGAATTCCCAGAGGTATGTCACGGCGGACAGTTGGTTCGGACACTCGGTCGCCATCGCGGGCTCGACGATTGCAGTCGGGCAGCCCGGCTGGAGCCGACCGATAGAGGCGGATCCATGGGAAGTGGGCGGCCGGGGCATGGCCTGGGCCTTCGAGCGACTGGATCTCCTTGACACAACCTGGGCCGCTTGGACGAAGTTGGACCCGGATGAACCATTCCCGCCCGGCCCACTCATCGCCCGACTTGACGACGGGGCCAGATACGGATGGTCCGTGGACGCAAGCCCGTGCCACATCGCCGTCGGCGCACCCCACGGCGACTACAGCATCGCGTCGGAGGCAGGGAGCGTCTATGTCTGGGACCACATCGGCCACGCTGCTTGGAGCCAGACCACAGTTGGGGCGGCCAACCCGCTCCACCACGTCGAATCCCAGGCAGGCAGGGCTGGCGAGCAGTGGGGCCGCGACGTCAGCGTCCGCGACCGGCAACTCGCCATGGGCGGCTGGCTCTACGACAGCGGTGGGCTGGACGACATCGGCGCGGCCGAACGGTGGACCATCGACTGCCCCTGCGACCCTCCCATCGACGCCGATGACGACTGCGACGAAGACGGCTGCAGCGACGCGTGGCAGATTGCGATCGACCCCACGCTGGACCGGGGCGGGCAGTGCGGGGTACTGAATTCCAACGGGTATCCGAAGCCGGACGGTCTGCTCGACCTCTGCCAGATGGGCAAGCACGGTGCCGCCGTGACACTGACTGCCACCGAGCGAGGTCTGGCGTCCGGGCACGACCACGCGTACGCCATCATCCCAGGCAGCGCAAGTGAAACATGGGACCAAGCGAGGAACAGCCCGCTGATCCGAAACACCGACGGCGTCGAGCTGGCGAGCCTGTCCCGATTCCTCGAGGCCTACTTCGTAGACGTCCGGCTCGCCTGGGACTTCACCACCGACGGCACGCTCTGGCTGGGCGGTCTGGACAGCCCCCCCTGGCAGTGGGTGGACGGCGAGCGCTGGTCGTGGGAGGCGTGGGCGGCCGGCGAACCGGGGCTCGGCGCCGACCTGCGGCTGCTTGCGTCCGGCGACGCGGTAACCTGGGAGTGGTCGGCCGGCACGATGGCAACCGGCGGGCACGTGGTTGAGTTCGACTCAGACTGCAACGGAAACGATCTGCTCGACGCGTGGGATATCCGAGCGGCGCTCATCGAGGGCGGACTTGTACTGGACTGCGATGGCGACTGCCGCATCGACACGTGCCAGCTTGAGGATGGCACCAGACTCGACTGCAACAGCAATGGCATTCCCGATCGCTGTGACATCGGCGTGAATAACACGAGCGCGGACTGCAACGCCAACGACGTGCCGGACGAATGTGACCTTGCCACCGGATTCAGCGACGACTGCAACTTCAATGGGGTTCCCGACGAGTGCGACTCGCCAGCCGATCTGGCCATCTGTGACGCCATTGTGATCAACGAAGTCCTCGTCACCCCGATTTCCGACATCAACGGCGACGAATTCCTCAGCATCACGCAGGACCAATGCGTCGAAATCATCAACAACTCCTCCTCGGACATCGATCTGCTCAACTGGACCGTGCTGCTCGACGGCACGACGCCGTGGCACGAGTTCAACAGTTCGGTCACGATTGAGGCGAACTGCGGCATCCTGATCTTTGGCGGCGGCTCGCCCGATGCCTCGATCTTCCCGCCCAACATTCCGTTGATCACGGCCAGCAACGGGCCGTTCGTGCAGCTCCCGGTCCCGGCATCCGAGCTGACGACCACGCTCTCGCTGCGGGATGACGCCGGCAGTGAACGGGACGCCGTGACCTGGGACGACGACGCCGCGGCCGGCGACATCAGCGTGACGCGGTGCCCCGACGTCGTCGGAGACACGGTCCTTGTGCTGCACAACGGCTGCACGTCGCTCGACATGTCGCTCGGCCTGTACGTCGACGGCAGTTCACTGCCGTGCAGCGAGCCGGACGCGGACAGCGACGGGGTACCCGACACGGACGACAACTGCCCCACCATCGCCAACCCGGATCAGGCGGACTGCGACGGTGACGGCATCGGCGATGCGTGCGACACGATGACCGATTGCGACGCCAACGGCATCGATGACGCATGTCAACTGATCGACAATCCGGCACTCGACTGTGACGGCAGTGGCGTGATTGATGTCTGCGAAGCCATCCACGGCGGCGATGCTGTTGACTGCAACGCCAACGGCGCCCTCGACGAGTGTGAACTCATCGGCACTCCGTCGCTCGACTGCGACGGCAATGGCGTGATTGACGCCTGTGACATCAGTGGCGGCGTCCATGTGGACTGCAATGGCAACGGGATCCCGGACTGGTGTGACATCAACCTGTTTGGCGTGCCCGACTGCAACACCAACGGCATTCCCGACGCCTGCGACATCTTCGACGGAACCAGTCAGGACGACAACGCCAACGGCATTCCGGACGAATGCGAGGTGTCTGACCCGTGCGATCTCGACAACGACGGCACGCCCGAGAATCTCGTGGACGGCACACTGATGATCATCAACTATTACGGCTGTCCGGACGCCCCCACCTGCCCTGGCGACTACAACGGCCAGGGTGACTACGACGGTGACGGCGACGTCGATGTCGACGACATGCTCGGGTTCTCACAGAATCCGGATTGCCTGTGATGACTCCGGCGAGTATTCAGGCAGCCAGCGCCGCCGCAATCTCAACCACCAGCACTTCCAGCATCCGGTCAGGCTTGCCGATGCCCTGCCGCAGCCGCTGTTGACTTCGAAGTGACTCTCCCAGCAGATGCGCCAGCGTCTCGGCGGGCACACGCTGCGCCACCGACACCGTCGCGTCCCCTGCCGGGCCCCACAGTTTGAGATCTTTGCGTATCTGCTGAGGCGACATGCCCGAACTCCGCATGCGAGCGGCCGCGTGCAGCCGCCGCAGCATGTCCGTGACAGCCCACGCCACCAGCACGTCGCTCTGCCGGGACACGCCGAGCAGTTCATGCAGCGTCGCCAGCCCACGGGCTGCGCCGCCTCCAAGCACCGCTTCCTGAATGACCCACGCCTTCTCCTCGCGGCTGAGCGGGACCGCTTCGTCCACCAGCGTCGTGTCGATCGTTCCGCCTTCGCCGCACATCGCCGCGAGCTTGGCGAGCTCGGCGTCCAGCCGGGCCAAGTGACACCCCACACGCCTGATGAGCCGATCGGCGGCGCCGCGGTCGATGGACGCGCCGTGCGCCTTGCCCACTCGGCCCTGCACCCACCGAAGGGTGTCCGCCGGTCCAAGCGCTTTGATGCGATGCACCGTGCCCACACGCTCGATCGCCGCGTCGATCTTGCCCTTCCGCCAGATATCGGCGCGAAGCAGCAGCGTCGCGTCTTCACATGGGGCCGACACGTACTTCTCAAAGAGCGGGCGAGCCTTGTTCGATCCGTCCGCCTTGGCCGCGAGCAGCCGATCGGCCTTGTCGACGACGACAATCTTGTGCTGCTGCAGCAGTCCAAACGTTCGAAGTTCGTCCAGAATCTCAGCCGGCGACGCGGTGTCGCCGTCGAAGTCGAACCGCTCGATCTCACCGTGGACTTCTTCGAGCGTGGAGACGATCTGCCTCGTGTAGTAGGGCACAAGAAAGGCGTCATCCCCAACGAGGGTGATCACACGCATGGAGGCGTCGAACTTGGGGGCTGCCATGGCTGAGCACAAGCCTAGCAGGCCACGCCGCGGCAATTGGACGTACGCTCTACCGCCATGCTGGTATTGGAGGTCATCGAGGGACCGGACCGTGGTCGCTGCTTTCCGCTGCCGCCGGGCGAGCCGCAACTTCTCGGCCGGTCATCCGAGGCCGTCCCGCTGACCGACACCACCGTCAGCCGACGCCACGCCGAACTCACGCCGCAGGGCGAGCGGTGGACACTTCGCGACCTCGCCTCCTCGAACGGCACGTTTCTCAATGGAACCGAGACGGCCGGAAGCACGCAGATTGCCAAAGGTGACACCATCGGTATCGGTCGCACCCGCCTTCGGGTGGTGGAGCGGGCCGAGTTTCTGGCCGGACCCGCCAGGAACGCGGCCACCACGAACGTCGGCCCCCCGCCGCCGGCCCTGCCTGACAGCGATGCCGCCCGCGCCGCCACACTGAGCCTGCTCTGGTCGATCGCGTCTGATCCCCCTGCAGCGGAGGCGGACCTCCGGGACCGAATCGCCGCCGCGGTCGGATGCGGCGATGGCGGCAGTTCGACGCTGCACATCCGGACGCGAGACGGGGCCCTGACGCTCGACTTTGAGGACCAGCCTCCGCCATGGGCCGCGGCCGTCACGGGGCTCGCCGTCTGGCTGAATCAGACCATCACGGACGCCGGCCTCGCCGCAGACCGGGACCGGCTCGCGGCGATGGGCGAGACCGTCGCGGTCGTCAGCCACGCGGTCAAGAACATCCTGCAGGGCCTGCAGGGCGGCGCTGGCGCCATCGAGTTGGCAATCAACCGCGGCGATCTGGACCTGGCGAGGGAAGGATGGCCCATCCTCTCGCGGAACATGGACCGCATCCACGATCTCACCTTCAACATGCTCGCGTGGTCGCGCACGCAGCACCTGGACCTTGAGCCCGGGAGCCTCGGGGCGCTCGCCGAGGAAGTCCGGGCCCTCCAGGCGCCCAGCTTCGAGCAACGGCGGGTACGGCTCAAAACGGCCTGCGAGCCCATGCCGGACGTTCCCTTCGACGCCGCGGCGATGCACCAGGCGATGCTCAATCTGGTGGTCAACGCGTTGGAGGCAGCGCCGCCCAGAAGCGGAACCGTCCGAATCACGACCGGCGTCGATGCGGACGCGGGCGAGGCCGTCGTGGGCGTCGAGGATGACGGCCCGGGCGTGCCGGAGGCCGCGATCGACAGCATCTTTGAGCCCTTTGCCTCGAGTCGCGGGCAGCGGGGGACCGGTCTGGGCCTGGCCGTCACACGCCGAATCGCCGACGCGCACGGCGGCCGCGTGCTGCTGACCAGTGGCCCTGAGGGAACCACCCGATTTGAGATTCGGCTCCCCCTCGGCGCCGCCAGCGGCGACCCGGGAGACACCGACATGGCGCCGCCCATGGTCATCGACCCCGACGAGTTCGGCCCCGACGAGTCCGAACTCTGATCACACCCCAAACCCGCCCGCCAACCGGGACGTATCATGCCCGCTCTTCCCGGGCGAAACGGTCCACACCGGACCACGACCGCCCCCGACACAGGATGCACGAACCGAGATGCACACCGCGGCGCCGCACCCGCTCTCAATGATGCCCCCCCTCATGGCGGCGGGCCCCTACCAACGAACCCGAGAGATGACCCTCGACGAGCTGCTGCTCGAAAAACGAGTGATCTTCCTTGTGGGCGAGATCAATCACGCCTCTGCTGCTCGCGTGATGATGCAGATGCTGTACCTGGAAGACCAGAAGAAGGGTCAGCCCATCAACTTCTACATCAACAGCCCGGGCGGCGCTGTGGATGACACGCTCGCGCTCTACGACACCATGCGGTTCATTTCCAGCGACGTGGCGACGTACTGCATCGGCCGGGCCTACAGCGGCGGCGCCGTGCTGCTCGCAGCAGGCGAAGACGGCATGCGGCACATCCTCCCTCACGCCAAGGTGATGATCCACCAGCCCTATGGCGGCGTGACCGGCCAGACGACTGACGTCAAGATTCAGGCCGAGGAGATCATCAAGTCCAAAGAAACGCTCAATCGCATTCTTGCCGAGCACACGGGGCAGTCGTACGAGACCGTCTCGGCGGACTCCGAGCGGGACAAGTACTTCAGAGCCGAGGAAGCCAAGGCGTACGGCCTGGTTGACGAGGTCTGTGAATTGCCAGAACCCAAGAAGAAGACGAAGAAGGACGCCTGAGCCATGTCGCAGTTGATCCCCATCGTCATTGAAAAGGAAGGCCGCGGAGAGCGTGCCTACGACATCTACTCCAGGCTCCTCAAGGACCGCATCATCTTCCTCGCCGGCCCGGTGACGGATGAGTCGACGAACCTGATCGTCGCCCAGATGCTGTTCCTGGCCAACGAGGACGCGGACGCCGACATCAACCTGTACGTCAGCTCACCGGGTGGAAGCGTGACGGCCGGTCTCGGCGTCATCGACACCATGAACTTCGTGCCCTGCGAGGTGGCGACATTCGTCATCGGCCAGGCCGCCTCAATGGGCTCGCTCATCGCATGCTCGGGCGCCAAGGGCAAGCGGTGCACGCTTCCCCACGCCAAGAACCTCATGCACCAGCCCCTTCTGGCCGGTGTGTTGGAAGGGCAGGCGACGGATCTCGAAATCGAGGCCCGGGAAATGGTCCGGCTCCGCGACGTCCTGTACGGCATCTACTCGGAAGCCACTGGCCGAACGATGGAGCAGATTGCCGACGACTGTGAACGGAACTGCTGGCTCGACGCCAAGGGCATGGCCGAGTACGGGCTGGTCGATCGAATCATCGAGCGGCTGCCGACCGGAGACGAGTAGTGCGGGCCGCGGGCCTGCTCGCGGTTGTGCTTGTGGCGTCGGCCGGGTGCGATGCGCGGTCCCGCAAAGCGAGCGCGAGGCTCCGCACCGAGAATGCGGCCCTGCAGCAGCAGATCGCGGCGCTGCAAGCCCGCACCCGCGAGTTGGAGGCAGGACTTCGATCGCTTGAAGTGGACGCTGGCGAGGCGCCTGGAACGAGGGTCACGGCCCCTCGCGTTGCTGCGATCGCGGTATCTCCAATGACCGGCTTCGAACCAGGCGAGCAGCCGGGCACGACGACACTGGAAGTACACGTGACGGCGACAGACGGACGGCAGCGACCCGTCCAACTGGTCGGGCCGCTCAGAGCGCAGGTTCTGCGCCCGGTTCCTGACGCGGCCCCCGAGGTACTCGCCGAGATCGTGCTCGAACCTGAGACTGTTCGGGATGCCTGGCGGGGCGGTCTGTTCGGCGCGACCTACCTCGTGCCCGTTTCCCTTGCGTCCGAGGATATCCCCACATCCGTCCCGATCCTCGTTCACGTGTTCCACGACGACCTGGCCACGGGAAGTCGCCTTGAAGCAACGGGCGGGGTT
>CAZMPA010000057.1:0-11386 GCA_964567915.1 uncultured Isosphaeraceae bacterium
GCCAACCTTCCGGCTGGCACGCGGGCATAGGGACTTGGCATAGGAACGTGGCATGGATCTGCTGGTATCCGGATTCAACATTCTTCTGATTGCGATCGGCTTCGGGATGTTGATCTTCATCCATGAACTCGGGCACTTCGCCGCGGCCAAGTGGGCCGGTATCCGAACGCACGCGTTCGCAATCGGCTTTGGGCCGCCGATCTTCAGTTGGAGGCGGGGCTTTGGATTCTGCTGGGGGTCCAGCGAAGCTGTCGTTCGACGCAAGTGCGGTCGTGGTGCCACGCAGATGACCGATCGTGAACTCGCTGAAGAGGGACTGGGCGAGACCGAATACTCCGTACGGTGGCTACCACTTGGCGGCTTTGTTCGAATGCTCGGGCAGGACGATCTTGATCCGGGTGATCGGGCCATTGATGACCGCGGATTCAGCAGCGTCTCAATTGGCAAGCGGATGATTGTCATCTCCGCCGGTGTTGTGATGAACATCCTGTTGGCCGTCGTGTGCTTTGTGATCGCTTTCAGCGTCGGCGTGCCATTCGAGGCGGCGGTCATCGGGGAGGTCGCGCCCAACTCTCCGGCGAGCCGGGCAACTGCCCTGGATACGTCCGTGCCAGACGGGCTGCGGCCGGGAGACGTGATCAAGACGATTGATGGCGATCAGGCGGAGGCCTTTGTTGACGTGCAAGTGGCCGCCGGCATGTCGATTCCTGGCGAGACGCTCAGGATGGTCGTCGAGCGACAGGGGGTGGAACTCGCTTTCGGCGTCGTGCCCGAAGAGAGCCCGCTCACGCGGATGCGCGGCATCGGCGTCATGCCGGCTGCGTCGCTGACCTTGTCAACAATTGGCGAGTTCCGAGACTTGGTGGCGTCTGTGGTGTCGTCGCTCGACGTACCCCCCGAAGTGGGGCCGGGCTGGTCGGTCAGGTCGATCGACGGGCGAGCGGCCGCAAACTGGGGCGATCTGGAGGGGGCGTCCATCGAAGCGGGCGGCCGACCCATGTCAGTGGGGTGGTCGGGCCCGGACGGCCTGACCGTTGCAAGCACGCTGGCGGCCAACCCGGAGTGGCAGACGTTTGTCTATCCGGGCGCGACGGCGGAGCAGACCGTCGGATACGAACTTGGAGTCGCTGGCTTCGTGCCGCTCGTGAAGATCGACCGCGTGCCGGCAGGAAGCATCAATGATGGTGTCCTGCTGCCCGGTGACGTCGTGCTAGGCGTGGGGGGGCTCGAGGGACCGAGGATGCGGGCGTTTCGCGCGGCGATTTCGGAAGCACCCGGGGACGTGGTGTCCATGCGTGTGCTCCGCGGCAGTGAAATCGTCGACGTGGCCGTCAATCTCAAACGAAGCGGATTGACCGGACGGACTGCCAAGGCGGAGATCTACCCCGCCTACGCGTGGAAGAGCCCGCTGATGGCGGCACCGATGGCGGACGTGGAGGGTGGCGACGAAACGCTGGCCGGGCAGATTCCGGATGGCGTGATTCCGGGGAGCCGATGGATTTCGGTTGACGGCACGGGCGTGTCGTCGTGGCGAGACGTGTCGCTGGCGTTTCGGGCTGCCGCGTCGCCCGGCGCCGACAACGTGTCTGTAGAGCTTGAGAATCAAACCGTTGGCCGCGAGCGGCGGACCGTGGCACTTGCGATGCCTGAGTCCACCGTCGAGGCATTGAGCAATCTTCAGTGGCAACCGCCGCTTCCGTCCTGGTGCTTTGATTCGCTCAACGTCAGTCGAAGCAGTGACGGAGACCCGATCCGCGCGCTTGGGATGGGTGTTCAGGAGACGTGGAAGTTCGTCATGGTGACCTACCTCACCATAGACCGGCTTGTGCGCGGGTCGGTGGGCGTTGAACATCTGCATGGACCAGTCGGCATCGTCCACGTTGGGACCAAGGTGGCGAGCCGTGGGTTCATGTATCTGCTTTTCTTTCTGGGGATCATCAGCGTCAATCTCGCCGTGTTGAACTTCCTTCCACTGCCCATTGTCGACGGCGGCATGTTCCTCTATCTGGTCTACGAGAAGATCCGCGGCGAGCCGCCCCCGGTCGGGTTCCAGAACGCGGCCATGCTCCTGGGGTTCATGCTCATCCTGACCGCGTTCGTCGTGACCTTTTACAACGACGTCATGCGGCTCGTGCAGTAAACGCTCCGGTGTGTGCCCGCGGGCACATCTGTGCGGGTTGTGCGGGCGCCGGTGCCCCCTGAATCCCTCCCAAAGGCTGGTTCCGGGGCGAGTTGAATCGCAACTTGAACGATGTTGAGCCACACGGTCACTGTGGCCGGCCAGTTGCAACGCTCGCAGGAGGGGCATGTGTGACACCGATGCTCGATGAACATGGCGGCGTACTCCCTCGCATTCTGATCGTGGAAAGCGATCCGGAGGTGGCCCGCCTGCTGGTTTCGGCGGTGGCGGCTGCCCGTGAGGGCCGCTGTGAATGGCCGGACGCCGGTGGGACTGAGCCCGGTGGCTGCGTCGTTGTGGAGTCCATCGCGAGGTTGCATCGGCTTGACCTCCGCAGCTTTGGCGCGGCCCTGGTGGCGTCGGTCATGTATGACGGCTGCGGGCTGGATGTGCTGGCGTACCTCCGTGGTCTGGCGCCAAGCCTCCCCGTAGTCATGGTCGGCGGCGTCGCTGACTCGACGATTGCAAGTGAGGCGATTCGTGGCGGCGCTGCGGAGTTCGTGCTGTTGACCGGACACGAGCAGGTGACCATTCCGCTTGCAGTTCGCAAGGCCATCGTGCACCGACAGCTACGCCGTGACAACGAACATCTGCAGCAGACCTTGACGCGGTCCATGGCGGAATTGGCCGAAATGAACCGACGGCTTGAGAACAGCGTGCTTCGCCTTGAGGACGTCGCCCGGACGGACGATCTGACGGGGTTGACAAACCGCCGATGGCTCAACCGCACGCTGGAAGAGCGTTGGGCGGAGTCAGACCGGCACGAGCTCGAGCTCGGATTCCTGATGATCGATCTCGACGGGTTCAAACAACTCAACGACACCCTCGGGCATCACCGCGGAGACGACGTGCTTCGGAAGATCGCCGGACTGCTCTGCGAAACGTGTCGGGAGATTGATGTGCCTGCTCGATATGGAGGGGATGAGTTCTGTGTCTTGCTTCCTCACGCGGACTTGCAGGCGACCATTGCGGTCGGTCGCCGCATCGCGAGTGCCTTTGATGCCGCCCACGCAGAGTGGGGCATGGGCGAGGCGGTACTGGGAATCTCGATCGGCGTTGCGCACCGAGGTGTTAGTGGCGCCGCGAGCCCGGATGAGTTGGTTCGTCATGCGGACGAAGCAATGTATGCCGCCAAAAAGAGCGGTCGCCAACTGATGCTCCGGGAATCCGGGCCTGGCATGCGGTTGCTTGTCGCCTGACGGGTTCGTCAGCCGCCCTGCTCAATGTCCCGCTTGTGCGCTTTTGCTTTCAGGGCCTGCCGCTTGTCGTACGATCGCTTGCCCGTGCCCAGCCCGACCAACAACTTGGCGCGGCCGTTTCGCCAGTGGATCTCCAGTGGCACGATCGTGACGCCCTTGGCCGTTGCAGCTCTTGCGAACTTTCGAATCTCCCGCTTATGGGCGAGCAGCTGGCGAACGCGTGTCGGCTCGTGCTGGAACCGTGGTGCTGCATTGGGGTACTCAGCAATGTGTACGCTGTGCAAGGTGAGTGTGGGCGGCGAGAGCTCGGCCCGAACGTAGCCTTCCTGCAAGCTGGCCTGTCCGTTACGCAGCGACTTGACTTCGGTGCCGGTCAATCGAATGCCGCACTCGAGCGTTTCGGTGATCAGGTAGTCGTGTCGAGCTCGCCGATTCTTGATCAGCGGCTCGCCGTCACCGTCGTTTGATTTCTTGCGTGACTTGGCCATCGAGGGGGGCTCCCCGCCGGCCCGACTCCGGGCGGGCGGGCATGCCGTGATCTGGCACCGCCGCACGCCAGGGATTCAAGGTGCACCAGAAGCGGGGGGGGTGAGCCGGACGAGATCATGCGCGAGAGAGGACTCGAACCTCCACGGGATTTTACTCCCACCAGCACCTCAAGCTGGCGCGTCTGCCAGTTCCGCCACTCGCGCTCGGGTGAAGCCGCGGAGGATACCACGTCAGCGATGGCCAAGCCATGCCGCAGCCTCTGGCAGCGTCGTGGCCGCCACGATGATCGGCACGGACGCGGGGAGCAGTCGCTCTGCGAGATCGGCCAGGAGCGGGCCGGGCAAGAATCCCTGCCCGGCAGGGGCGGCCCGCAGGGCGCCCCTCTGGAGGTCCTCCAGAATCAGAAGCGAAGCGTGTGGGGCTGCCAGCTCGAAGATCCGAATCAGGTGGTCATCGACGTCCGCGTGGAGCGACGGGGGAAGCATCGAGGCGGGGGAGAGGGCCAGCTTGCCACCCTCGGCCGCAAGCCGGGCACAGGAGAGGCCGTCGCTGATGATGTGTGCGGCGTGGGGCCGCAGCAGGGTCGCGGGACCAAGTTCAGCCCTCGTCGCCGTCAGCGTCTCCCAGCCCGGGGCCAGCCAGTTGCGTGGGTGCTCCTCGAAGGGGCCGTCGCCCAGCCCGCCGGCCCACAGAACGGGTACGTCGGCATCGCTCCGCGGCGAAGTCGAGTTGGTGGCGTGGGCGTTGGTGAGCTCGTACTGCTGTTGATCGATCCTGACCCGTCCGCTGAGCCATGGCCCTTCAAGGGGCATCGTCACCAGGCGAGACGGCACACTCATACGCCACGCTGTTCCGGGTGCCAGATAACCTTGTGCATCTGCAATTGGAGCCTCGCATCAAGGCCGTCCTCGAGCATCCAATTCGCCAATTCGCTCGGGTCGAGTCCAGTGTGCCCGGCGATCTGCCTGCCCGGCTTCTGCACGTGGACGGGTGAGAGCAGAATTGCGGCGACCCTGTCGGCGAGTCGATGCTCCGCAATCAGGTCTCGCGCCCACTCGTAGTCTCTGCGGTCACCGATCACGAACTTGACTTCATCCGCACTTCGCAGGCGGTCGATGTTGTCCAGATCGTTTCTCGCGTGCTCGCCGCTTCCAGGACACTTGAGGTCCATGATCCGAATGACTCGCTGGTCACACTCGGAAATGTCACATGCGCCGGACGTTTCCAGCAGCACGGTTCTCTCGGCGTCACACAGCTTGGACATCAGGGGGTGTACGGCATCCTGAAGCAATGGCTCGCCGCCCGTGATCTGGACAAGTGGGGTGTCCCATTGCAGCACATGGTTCGCAATGTCTTCGACCTCCATGGCCGATCCCTCTGTGAACGCGTACTCGGTGTCGCACCACGTGCACCTGAGGTGGCAACCACGTAGGCGAACAAACACGCATGGGAGCCCGGCCCGGGTGGATTCACCCTGCACCGAGTGAAAGATCTCATTGATCAGCAGTCGTTGTTGCATCGGACGTCACCAGCCCTCATGGGCTTATGTCGCTGATCGGTCGAGCTCGACGCAGTTCTCCCGCTCTCCGCGACCGCGGAGCGGGTAGTCCTTGCGGAGGGGGTGACCGGGATAGTCTCTCCACATGAGGATGCGGCGCATGTCGGGGTGCCCGCGGAACCGAATGCCGAACATGTCGAAAACTTCTCGTTCCCGCCACTCCGCGCCGGGCCAGATGTCCGTCACGCTGTCGACGACCAGGCCCGGGTCTTCCTCGATTCCGCTGGTGTCGATGGTTGGGTCGAGCCAGACCCGGACGACCAGAAGCAGGTCATGCGCGTGGCTCCGCAGCACCCAGGTGACGCCGAATCGACCCGGTTGCGGGGCGGGGTAGCCCAGATAGTCGACGGCCGTCACGTCAGACAGCAGGTTGTAGGCGCATCCTGAATCCTCGCGAAGGAAGTGCATGATTTCGTGCAGATCCGTCGCGTCCACGACCAACGTCGTGCGACCACGGAACTCGGCTGCACTGAGTGTCTTGCTGGGAAAGGCGTCTCGGACGGCCTTGAGTGTCGGATGCGTGGTGCTCATGGGGCCGACATGGTAGCTCAGCGGGGTGTCTCAGGGGGCGCCGCCGCTGCCACGGGGATGCTCCAGCGTGATGGTGTCGATGGCCGGGTCCATGTTCCAGGTCATGCGGGTGGCTTGAACCGGCATCCGAGCGCCTTCGGTGAGCACCGACACCGTTCGTCCTGCTCGGGCGACCAGCTCGGCAATACGGGTTCGCGTGTTGTACTCAAGCATGTGGCAGTCGGCTCGTCTGGTGGGCGTGCTCAGATACACCCGGCCGATCGCGCGGAGCCGATCGACCTCCATGTCGCCGCCAAGTTGCAGAGGCGCGTCCGAGACCGTTTCGCTTCGGCGTGTCAGTACATGGACCTCTTCGGAAGTCAGCGTCGCGATGTCGCGATCGTCTACCGAACTCTTCCAAAGCCCCTCAACGTCTCCAGTCATGGTGAGCCTGAATCGATCGTCGGCCTCATGGATCAGATCGAGCCGCTCGGACCAGATGAAACGGCTCGTGCCCGGGCCTGAGAATGGGCCACGGTCGCTGCTGGACTGCCCCGACCAGTTTGGCTCGCGAATGACGATATCCCCGTCCCCGGTGACCTCGGCTTCGGTGTAGAGGTCGTTCCAGGTGATGTGCTGCGCCCCCACGTAGAAGACCTTTGGCAGGACGTCCCGCTCGGCCGTCCTCCACTCCCGGGATTCAAGCCTGGCATTGCCCTTGGCGATCAGCTTGTGCAGCGTGCGACTTCCCGACGCGAAGGGAGAGTCGTCGAGGGATTCGCCAGCGGTTTGTTCATCGAGTCTGGCAAACTCGAGCCGCACCGAGTCTCCCTGCAAGCTGCTTCGCTGCACGTCGGACCGGTCGACCACGCTGTCGACATCGCCGTGCAGGTCCATCGCGCCGGCTCCGCTGGCGAAGCGGCTGTCATAGTGCAGCGACTCTGTCCAGATGGTTCGCATGGTGACCGTTGGGTCTCCAGCGCGGCCCACGATGCGGGGCGGCGGAATCCGCGTGTCCATGGACAGTTTGAGCGGCGTAGCGAGCATCCGTGAGCGGCCACGGCCTGCCCAGTCTGCAGTGCCAGCGAGCCGGTTGATGGTGAGGTCGCGACCGCGGTCGATCAGCACATCCTGTCGGGCGATGAGGACGTCGTCTCCGGTCAGGCGGACCACTTCCTGGGCCGCGTCCCCGGTCAGGGTGTCGGCGAAGGCGCGTCCGCCGTCATCCATGAGGACCTGCACGTCACCGGTTGCTTCAAAGGTCCGCAGGGCGACGCTGCCGGCGGGGCCTTCTGCGGCAAGTTCGCCCTCGGCGGGTTCGAGGGTGGCGATGAGGTGATCCGCCCAAAGCGTCTGGCCGTCGCTGTGGGCGCGGACCCGCTTGTTGCAGGCCAGTTGCTGGGGCGATGCTCGCCCCTGCTCGTCCCTGCCGAACTCCATGGTCAGCGACTCGGCAGAGATTGTCCCGTCCGGACTTGCTACGGCGACGGACCCTGTGAACTCGATCGATCGCATTGCCGCGTCTTCGGTTTCCGCGGCGGAGTCGAACTCGATGTGCACGGCTTCGGCCCATGTGATTTCGCTGTCTGCCGGGCCCGGCGATTCGGGGAGGGACGGTCTGGCTGCGCGGCGGTCCGCGGGCACGTCGGGCGGCGTCGCGAGCATGACCGCTCGCCCCGGCCCGGTCCAGTCGGCAGTGCCGAGCGTCCGCTCGATCCGCATGAGTGTGCCCCGCTCGATCACGACCTCGCCGCGAGCGATGGTGACGTTGTCGCCGGCGAGTTCCACTGATTCCTGCGCGGCATCTCCACGCAACTGATCCGCCCACGCCCGGGCGCCATCTGCAAGGCGAACCTGCACGTCGCCGGTCGCGAAGAATTCCCGAACGTCGACCGAAGCCTCAGATTGGTCGTTTGCGTCCTGTCTTGGCTCCAGCGTCGCCAACAGCTCATCCGCCCAGAGCACCTGCTCGTCGCTTGCTGCCCGGACATCGCCCTTGGCGATCATGCGGTCCGGAACGGCGCGACCTGTTGCATCCGGCTCGAACCGCATCTCGAGCGTGTCGGCATCGATTCTTCCTTCCGGACTCCGAACCGCAACGTCACTTCGGAATGTGATGGACTTCAGCCCCTGCTCGTCGGTCCCTCCGGGCTCAAAGGAGAGATCAACCCCCTCTGTCCAGTGAATGGTCGTGAGGTCTGGATTGCCCAGTCCGGGAGTTTCCCAACTCGTCGGCGCGCCTTGGCCGCCTGCGGGCGTGCTGTTGAGGGCCGCCTGGCCAGCACCAATGATGCCGCCTCTGCCGGCATCGGGCGCCGCCCACACATGCCCACTTTGCAGCGAAAGGTCTTTGGTATTGATACGCACTCGCCGGGGCGGCTCCGAGGTGAGGTCGAACCGTGCCTGACCGGACCTCCAGGTGATTCGGTCGCATGTGCTG
Source organism: uncultured Isosphaeraceae bacterium (assembly GCA_964567915.1). Classification (GTDB taxonomy): domain Bacteria; phylum Planctomycetota; class Phycisphaerae; order Phycisphaerales; family SM1A02; genus UBA12567. The sequence continues at coordinate 8,376 of CAZMPA010000057.1, forward strand.
GTCAGTCCCTGAGCGGGATCGAGCACACGAACGGGATTTCCAATCAGCTCCAGATGCGTGTCCTCCGCTCTCTCGGGACGGGGCTCGTCCGGCTCCATCGGCACCATAGAGAGTGGTCCTGAGCAAGTGATCAGGATTTCCTCGGCCTCGGGGGCGGGCGGAGCGCCGAGTGCCATTGTGGCGATGAGCATCGGCCCAGTCAGGGGCGTGCCCGCGGCCGCGGTCCGTTCCATCAGGGCCCCGGACGCGAATGAAAACACGACGTGCAGGAGGTCGGCTGTGACGAGTCGAGCGTGCCCGTCCACTTCGCTTGCCGGTGGCGCTTGCTCGATTCGAACGGAGTCGTGAAGCGTGACGCGGTAGAACGCCGGCGTCTCCGTTGAAGGTGGCCCGCTCGAGACCGGAATGGTGCGGCGTGCCCTGCGCGGTGAACGGGGACCGCCTGAAGCGGTTCGCATGGCCGCGTCCTTGAGCAACAGGAAGTCGAGTTCCTTGATCTCGAGGTACTCAATCCGATTATCCCGGTCATTGAGCAGCACGCTCAGGCCCCGGCCAACCATGTGCTCGGTCGCTGTCGTCAGTTCGAGTTCGCCCTCGCATGCGATGCGGCCGGAGAGGTTGTCGAACATGGCCGCATCGGTATTGATGGTGAGCGATGGCGTGTCGACGGACGGGTCGGCGTATCCTCCGTCGGCGGCCTGATACATGCTGATGACGACATCGCCGATCAACCGGCCCTCTTCGAGCGCTCGCCTCGGTGCGAATGCATCTGCCTCCCGTCCGGTGAGCGTGATGAGCCTTCCCCCGGCCATGAACAACTCCACTTCCGGGTCCCGCATCTGAATCCAGTTGGCGGGCAGGTCCGGGGGGTTCGGATCCAGATGACTGAACCGATATTGTTGGGCGAGATCGCCGTCGGGGCCAGCCACCTGAAGCCATCCACCCTTGGGTAGCGAAACCGAGAGGTTCGGGTCGGTTAGTCCGCCCGCCATGCCGTCGGCCGGGTCGAGCGGACGCGGCGCAATGAGTTCGATGGGCGTTTCGGCCGGCTCGGCTTCGGTTGGGGCGCTTCCGTGGTCGAGCAGGGCAATCGCCAAGAGCAGCACGATTGACACGGTCGCTCCGATCAGGCCGAGCCGCCACGCGAGGCTGCCGGATTCGTGCCGCCCGTTGCTCATGCGGTCAAGGTCACCTGATGCAGGTCGATGTCGCCGCCGCAGAATGTGTCGTAGGCGATGGCTGCTCGACAGGCAGCCGTGACCATCGCTTCGTCGGACCTCGTGGAGTCGTCAGTACTCATCGCGTGCAGGGCACCAAGCGCGTACTCGGCTCCCCATCCCATGGCGTGGCAGTGTTTGAACTCGGTCACGCCCAAGTCGCTTGAGACCTTGAAGAGACCGCCGGGGGAGGCGACCAGGAAGGTCGCATCGAGGTCGCCGAAGGGGGTCTCCTTCGTGGCCGCTTGCTCATTGACCAGTGAGTAGGTCTCACGCAGTGCCCGCCAGAATTCGAGGAAGAACGCATAGACCTCTCGCCGGGTGTGAAGACGAGGTGGCGGTGACTTGGCGAGGAAGTGATCGAGGATGTCGTCGTACACGGCCCAGCCCGTACCGCCGAGCATTGCGTCGCCGATGGGCGTGATCTTGGCGGCGCGGGCGTTTTTGCAGTCGATCAGCATGCCCTCGCCAAACACAGCAAGCGTGTCGGCGGCGATGGTGATTCGGCCGTTTCTTCGAAGTGCGGTGACGATCGACATGGGTTCAGTCCACCGCGACTCGGGGTGCGAGCAGGTCCTGCACATCGATGATGCCGACGGCGCGGCCTTGTTCGTCGACGACGGGAATCTCGTCGATGCGATGTTCGGCGATCATGGTTCTCGCTTCTCCCACCGTTGCGGTGGCTTGGATCGTCATTGGATCTCGAGTCATGACGTCACCGATGGGGCTGTTCAGCGCCGCTGGGTTGTCCAGGACGAGCCTTCTCAGGTCGCCGTCGGTGAAGAGCCCTGTCACTCTGCCCTGGGCATCGAGAATCAGCACAGCCCCTGCGTGCCTGACCGAGCCGGCATGGTCTCCCTCTCCGCTGCGAAGCGCTTCGGAGACGAGTTGGGCTTCGGTTGTCGTGGTGAGGTTGACGCCGGGGCGGAATCGGATGAGCTCGTCGACTGGCCGCAGCATGGCGCCGAGCGATCCTCCCGGGTGCCGTCTGCGAAAGTCAGACGCAGTAAACGAGCGTACATGGGCGACGGCGAGTGCCAGCGCATCTCCGCAGGCGAGGGTTGCAGTGGTGGACGTGGTTGGTGCCAGACTGAGTGGGCCGGCTTCCGAGAAGGCGCCGAGCGCGATATGGCAGTCGCACAACTTGGCGAGGTGTGTGTCATCTCCGCGCGAGACGCCGAGCCGTTTCACGCCGTCGGCTCTGAGGATGTTTGCCAGATCGACAATCTCGGCGGTGGCGCCCGAGTAGCTCAGGAGCATGACGACGTCGTCGGCGCGGATGGCGCCAAGATCTCCGTGTACGGCGTCAGCCGGGTGCACCACATGCGAGGGAATGCCCAGCGACGAGAAGGTGGCTGAAATCTTGGCGCCCACCAGCCCGGATTTGCCCATTCCCGTGACCACCAGGTGGCCGCGTCAACCATCGACCAATTCGATGGCGTTGTCCCAGGCCTCTGCGGCCGGACCACCGGCCTCGATTGCGGCCCGCAAACAATCCAGTGCCGACGACTCCTCTCGCAGGACCTCGGCGACCAGTTCGCGCGGTGAGGCGGCTGTCTGGCCTGATTCGGTTGTGGAGGAGTCTGGCTTCATGTCGCGTCCGGCGTTAGGATGTCCGCACCGCTGCGGGCACGGAACGTCCAGTGTATCGCCGCGGACCCGATCACCCCCGGGACTACTCCATGGATCACCCCGTACAGAGCCAGAAGGACTACCGCGTCAGCCTCGAGGCCTTTGAAGGCCCGCTTGACCTGTTGCTCTTTCTGGTTCGGCGGGCGGAGGTCGACCTGCAGG
>CAZMPA010000058.1:0-7285 GCA_964567915.1 uncultured Isosphaeraceae bacterium
GGGCCCGGCCGGCGCGCCCGCGGGGGCGCCCCCCCCCCCCCCCCCCCCGGCGGCCTTTCCCCCCACCGCCGCGGGCGCGTATGCTCTGGCCATGCCACGCCTCGCCATCTGGGCCGCCCCGAACCAGACGCAGTTGATCGAGCGCGCCCTCGCCGAGGGACCAACCGGCGATCGCCTGACGCCGGCCCTCGTTGGAACCGAAGATCTCGCGGACGCGGGGGCCTTGGGCGAAGCCGTCGGCGCGGACAGTACGCCAGATATCCGAGACATCCTGCAGGCCGACGCGGACCTCGCCTGGATCGCAGCACCTGCGTCGCTCAACACCGACGTCCGCGCCATTGCCCGGGCGGCCACCATGCCGGTCGCGACGTCCGCCCCACCACCAGCTGCCCTCACCGACCTGCTCCGCGAACCCGACGGCGGCATGCCGGCCGTCTTCATTCCCCTGCTCCGCGGGGGCGCAGCCTTTCTCTCGGCAGCCACGGCGCTGGAGAGCTTTGGGCAGATTCACTGCGTGCACGTCTCGTCGACAGCAGGTGACCACCAGAGTTCCGGCTCTGCGCTCGCGCTGGACGCCTTCGATCTGGTCACCCACCTCCTCGGCGTTCCGGACGAAATCTGGGCCGCGCACGCCGGGGACACGCCAGTCTCGCCAGACCCGGAAACGCAGCGGCGAGGCCACGTGACAGCGGCCATGCGGTTTGGTACCGAACGAGCTGCCTCCATCACCGTCAGCGATGGGGGCGGAAGTTGGATTCGCCGCGTGGTCATTCTCGGCGAGGGTGGCCGCATCATTCTGACCGACGAGGGCGTGTCCTGGACCGATCCCGACGGCACGGCGCAGGAGGCGCCTCCGACGGAGGGGCAGGCCAATGCGGGCGAGCTCGCGGGGTGGCACCTCCGAAGGATCGCGGCGGGCAAGCCGATCCCGACCATTTCGATCGAGGCCGCCATCGCGCTGGAGAGTGCGCGGCTCAGTTGTCTCACGCGGCAAGTGGAAGATCCCGAGCACGTCCGCAACATGATCGGTCGAGGCTGAGACGCGTTATCCGGCCACACTTCGCGCGTGCAGCGGCATGAGCACGCTTGGGATCACACGGTCCTCGACCATGCGTTCGGCGTGGCCCGCCAGCGTCGCAAAGATGTCCGGCAGTTCTTTGAGCGAATGAAACGGACCATTTCGCCGAAGCGTCAGGTACACACTCAAGGGCTCGCGTCCCTCTGCAGCCTGGCCCTCCCGGTGACCGCCACGCGTCTTGACTTCCAGGCTGGCCTGCGTGCGGTCCTGCTCATCCAGAGAGATCGCAATGAACGGCTGCACGTCGGCCAGGTGCTCGCGGTCCTGCTGCACGACCTCGGCCAGCGCCGATCCTGACAACAAGGCATCAAACACAACTTCGTTGCGGTTACCCGAGACGTCCAGATCGAACCCGAAGACGAGTTCGATGCACTCCACATCCAGCGGTGTGATCGACAGAAAGTACGGCGCCGTTTCCAGCAACATGCGGTGCAGGTGATACGGGCCGTCGAGATCATCGGGGTTGACCCAGCCACTGCGGACACTCGTCCGTTGCAGCGACACCCACGAATAGCGACCGGCGATTTCGGGGGACTCCAACGCAATCTCCCCGGCATACCGCCGGAATCGATCGAGTTCAGGCATTTCCTTGCGGAGCCGGCCAAAGAGGTCGAGGACGGACTCCCGGTGCGACGGCAGATCGAGCGTGAGACCGAGCCGCTGGTTCACGTAGAAATCGGTGCACAGGGCGCCGAGGGATTGGGAAGCAACCGTCACGTCGCCGATGGTAACGTCCTGCGGCGAAGGGGCTGCAGCCGCCAGTAGGTCAACGACCTCCAGAGCCACTCCATCGGACCGAATCGGAACCAGCCAAGCCACACCGGTGACCACACGCACTGAGCGGTCCAGATCGACACCACAACGATCAACTGCGAGGCATACCCCAGATGCCCGTACCAGCCGAATCCCCAGCCGTAGAAGATCACGCCGCACAGAACACTCTGGGCCAGGTAGTTGGTCAGTGCCATCCGCCCCACCGCGGCAAGGATCCGCCGCACGGGCTCGGCCCCGGTGGCTCTGGCAAGCAGCAACACCAGACCCGCCCATCCTGCGGCAACGCCAACACTGCCCCAGTAGTTCCAGAGGCTCGAACCAAACATGTAGTCAACGCCCTTCCACCCGATATCAGCGCCCCGCATGAGCCCGGTCGCGATCAACGGCAGCCCGATGCCAAACCCAATGACGGCCACCGCGAGCCCATTGGCCCGGCGCCACGTACCGGCTCGCCAGACCGCCATGCCCAGCAGCATGAGCCCGCCGCACCGCCAGAGTTCCCACATCAGAAACACGCCCGTCTCCAGCGTGATCGTCAGCCCCAGCCGCTTCGGCGTCTGATCCAGCCAGCTTCCACTCCAGGCCGCGTGCTCGGCCGCGATGCCCTCCGCCGTCGGAACCACCTGGGCGACGGCCTCGGGACCGCCGAGCATGATGAGTTCGCCCATCCCCCACCAGATGACCGAACCGACCAGCAGCAGGCCACCGCCGCCCGCCGCCTGCAGCCAGACGGGAAGCCGCCGAGCCGGATACAGCAGCATCCCGCACATCGCGTACGCCACCAGAATGTCACCCCACCAGAGCAGCCAGCCGTGGCACAAGCCAATCACAAGCAGCCAGCCCATGCGGCGGTACCAGAGCCCGCCGCTCCGCCCCGTCGCAGCTTCAGCCCGCTCTGTGAAGAGCACGATGCCGACGCCGAACAGGAAGGAGAACAGCGCCATGAACTTCATGTCTCCAAAGAGCTGGACCGCGGTGAATACGGCCATGTCGATGGATGTGTCCGCGCCGCCCCAGACAGGCGAGCTGTACGCGGGCGACGCCAACGCAAACGTCCGAACATTGAGAAGCAGAATGCCCAGTACGGCCACGCCGCGAAGCACGTCGATGACTTCAATCCGGCCCGCTCCCGCCGTCGGCTGCAGGTCCGCCGTCACGGCGCGGCACTCAACCACTGCATGATGCCGTCGGCGTCCGCCAGATCGTCGACGACCAGATCGGCCCCCGCTTGCTCCAGTTCGGCCCGGTCGCACGGCCCGGTCGTCACGGCGAGTGTTCTGCAGCCATGCGCCCGCCCGCAGTGCACATCGTGCGGCGTATCCCCGATCACAACCGCATCCTTCCCCAATCCACCCCAGCGGCCGAGCGCCACGTCCACCAGGCCTGGTCGATCCTCGGCATCGCCCGCCCACGCCCGAACGGCGAACTCCGACATATCGAACCCAGCCGCCTCAAGTTTGACCGTCCCGGTCTGCGACCAGTTGCCCGTCAGCAGGCCGCACGTCCACGACGCGTGCGCATGCGTCCGCGACACCAGTGCCCGCGCGCCCGGCAGCGCCGAACTCTCCCACGCCCCCGCAGCAAGTCCAGCTTGCAGACGGCGGCAGTACTCGTCCAGAAAGTCGGTGTGTTCGTCGCTCGCCAGACCGATGGCGTCCAGCGCATCGGCAAGAATCAATCGGTCCAATCGTCCGGCCAGGGAGATGCCTTCGAGACTGAACGCAGGGCCGTGCAGATGCTGACCGGCCTCGACAAAGGCCGACACGCCCGCACCGCCGGTTCTGAGCAGCGTGCCGTCGATGTCAAAGAGCAGCAGCATGCCACTCAGGCCACTGCCGCGCACACCTGCCGAGCGGCGTCTCCGAGGTCAGTCGCCGTTCGCATGGTCGGCAAGCGTTCCTGCGCTTCGGCAAGCACTTCCCGGGCCGCATCGACGTTGGTGCCTTCCAACCGAACCACGAGCGGGACCTCAAAGCCCACTTCCTCGGCCGCGGCGACGATCGCCCGGGCAATTCGGTCGCACTGCATGATGCCACCGAAGATGTTCACGAGCACACCTTTGACAGACGCCTCGGCGAGGATGATGCGAAATGCCTCCGTCACGGCCTCCTGCGTGGCGTCGCCGCCGACGTCCAGGAAGTTCGCCGGTTCGCCGCCATGCAACTTGATGATGTCCATCGTGCTCATGGCAAGGCCGGCCCCGTTGACCAGACATCCGATGTCGCCATCGAGGGCGACGAAACTCAGCCCGGCGTCGCGGGCGCGGAGTTCGTCCGGATCCTCCTCCTTGGGGTCGAACAACTCGGCAATGGCCTGCTGGCGGAAGAGCGCGTTGTCATCGAAATTGAACTTGGCGTCGATCGCGATCACTTCGCCGTCCGGGGCTGCCTCGGTCGCAGGCGTCACGACAAGCGGGTTGATTTCGGCGATGGACGCGTCCGACTCCATAAAGAGGTCGGCGAGATGCAGCGCCAGCGTCGTGAACTGTCGCACCTGCCAGCCGCGAAGGCCAAGCGCGAAGGCGAGGTCTCGCGCCTGAAATGGGCACAGCCCGTCGAGTGGATGCATCGGTACGGTCAGAATCGCTTCGGGCCGCTCGGCCGCAACCTGCTCGATCTCCACACCGCCCTCGGCCGAGGCGATCAACGTATTGGTGCGGCGGTTGCGGTCGGTTGTGATGGCAAGGTAAATCTCTCGCTCAATATCAACACCGGCTGCAACCAGCAGGCGATCGACCTCCAGCCCCTCCGGGGGCGTCTGTGGCGACACCATGCGGTTGCCGAGCATGAACTCGGCCGCCTCGCGGACTTCATCCACGGTGCGAACCACCTTCACAAAGCCCGCCTTCCCTCGACCGCCCGCGTGCACCTGTGCCTTGACGACAATGACGGGCGGGTCGTTTGCGAGCAGCCGCTCAGCCGCGGACACCGCATCGGCGACCGTCGTCACCATGTCACCTTCCGGCACCGGGATATCTGCGCCGGCCAACAACGCCCGCGCCTGGTATTCATGAATCTTCATCGACGTGCACTGCTCCAAGCCCGTTTCGGGGGGGTATCGGTGGGGTGAGAACGGCAAATGGTAGCACCCGCGATTGACAGCCGATGGCCTGTTATGCTCTCCGGGCCCGGGGCAAAGACGATCACCCGATGGCACGCACTCCCTCCAGTATGGTCCCGCTCGGTACACCAATGCCGTCGTTTGCGCTTTCGGACGCAAGTGGCGTATTGCACGACTCCGGGGCGATCGCCGGCGAGGCCGGCACGCTCGTCATCTTCATGTGCAACCACTTCCCATTCGTGGTCCATGTCGCCGGCGAACTGGGCCGCCTGGGCCGGGAATGGCCGCAGCGCGGCATTGGCATCGTCGGCATCAACAGCAACGACGTCGTGAACTATCCCGAAGACGCCCCGAGTCTCATGGACGCGTTTGCGGCGCGGCATGGAATCACATACCCATACCTCTTTGATGCATCGCAGCAGACCGCAAGGGACTTCGATGCCACCTGCACGCCCGACTTCTTTCTCTACAACGCTGGGGCCAGACTCGCCTATCGGGGCCAGTTGGACACGAGCCGTCCGGGCTCTGAGATACCAGTCACCGGGGACGACCTGCGTCAAGCGCTCGAGGCCGTCTCCACCGGGCAGGCGGTGTCGGACCAACAGTCCCCCTCCATCGGATGCAACATCAAATGGAAATCATGCAGCACGTGCCGCGGAGATCAACAATGAGCAAACCCAAAGTCCTCAAACGCATGCCAACCGCCAACGCCCGAGCGGGCGGATCGAAGCTCTGGCACGACGAGTCCGTGCTTCGCAAGTTGTATGAGCAGGACGGCAAGACGCAGAAGGAGATTGCGAGCGAGCTGGCATGCTCCATGCTCACCATCAACAAGGCCTTCAAGAAGTTCGGCATCAAGGCCAAACGCGGCCGGCGACCGGTCAAGACCAAGCGTGTCGTTGCCCGCACCGCCACCCCCTACGCCCGCGTCGCCGCCTCCGGGCTTGAGCCACGGCAGGTCCGCGCTCGCTTTATCGAGTTGACCGAGATCATGGAGAAGCTCGGCGCGCACGCGCGTCAGGCCGTCAAGAAGGACCTCCACGACCTGATCGACCGGCTGTAGCCACTCACCCCTTACTCGACCGCCGGCCAAACAGCACCGTCAATCCGAAGGACAGCACAATCGTCAGAATGATGCTGCCGACGATGTCGATGTGCTCGTGGACGCCAAAGATGCCAAACGCCGCGTTCAGCAGAGGATGAGGATGCCAATGAACACCAGCAGTTGGATGACGGTTCGTTGCGACATGACACGCCCTTTCACTCGCCGAGCACACTCACCGCCACCCGCCGCCGATGCGGGCCACGCCGGTGCTCACACAGATAGATTCCCTGCCAGCGGCCAAGCATCAATCGGCCAGACGCGGCCGGTATCGACAGCGACACGTCGGTCAGCATCGCCCGCACGTGCGCAGGCATGTCATCGGGCCCCTCGGACACGTGGGTCCAGGCCGGGTCGTCCTCACGAATCGTGCGTTCCAGCCAGCCTTCGAGATCACGCCTCGCCGACGGGTCGGCGTTCTCCTGCACCGTCAGGCTCGCCGACGTGTGCTGAACAAAGAGCGTGCAGACCCCGTCGGAAACACCCGACGCCGCGACCGCAGCCTGCACGCGGTCCGTGATCTCGTGCAGACCTCGCCCTGAAACTTCGAATTCGAGCACGCTCGCCACTCAGTGGCCGCCCACACCGAGGTCACGCATGAGTTCCGCCTGCTGCCGCTGGGCATCGCGGATGGCATCGCGGTGCTCCTGCTGCTGCGACTTCCACGAGTCCCGGCTGTCCTTGAGCGGATCGTCCTGCTCGGGGCCACACCCCCCTGCCACGCAGATCAGCCCGGACGCTGCCATGACGACAAACAGCTTCACAGGCCCGCCCCGGGGGCTGGCGGCTGCTCGCTGGCGGGCCGCCGCGCGTCGTCCGACGCGGCCGCAGGCTCGGCCTCCTGCGGCTCCGGCTTCTCCGGCGCTTTGGCACCGACGCCGCCGGGCGCGCCATCCAGAATCCACCTGGTGAGCAGGGCGACCTGATCCTCGGAGAGCGGATCGGCCTTCCCCTCCGGGGGCATGGCGCCCTCTTCAGCCGGCGCGAGCGTGATGGCGGTATGCATCAAGCTCCCCTCGGGGTCACCTGGCGTCACCACCCAGTCGGCCGGGTCGCCCCCGAACATGGCCGACCACGGCACCAGTTGCAGGCCCGCCTTCTGCCGCTTGGGACCGTGGCACTTCTCGCAGTGCTGCGTGAGAATCGGCGACACGTCCGCCCAGCCGACGGTCGGCCCGGCTGGCGGAGGGACGGCTGGCTCGGCCCGCGACGACGGCTTGGTCAGCCAGCCCTCGCCCCACTTCATCTCAGCCCCGAAGTGGCCGCTCACC
>CAZMPA010000058.1:7313-11152 GCA_964567915.1 uncultured Isosphaeraceae bacterium
ATCAGCTCCGGGCCAATCGCGGCCCTTGAGCCGCCGCATCGTCCACGCACCTGCCGCAAGGGCCGCAGCAGCGAGCGTCGCCACGGCGGTCCAGCGGTGCAGCGTCACCAGCGAGCCCGTCTCCTCCTCGAATTCGGCGAGTTCCCAGCCCGCCCACACGGCCAGGGCGGCCGTGATCAGGCCGATCCACAGGCAGACCGACGCGGCCGGAGAAGCCTCCTCCCGCTTGCCGCACATGTACCGGACGGCCTCGATGCCAGCCGCCACCATGAGCAGCGCGATCGGGAAGTGCAGCAGCAGTGGGTGCAGCCGCCCGACGAACTCCTCAAACCCGACTCCTGATGCCAACAAGCCCATCGCTCCAGCGCCTCCTTGAATGTGGGCGGGAGCCTATCAGGAAGCTCGGGTGCCCCCCCCAATTCCGCCGTCTGAAGCCCAAAATCTGGGTTGTCACACCGCTCACATGTGGTAGGGTTGGCGTGGGCGGGGACCACCCTGACCAGGAGAGGAGTCAATCTAATGACGAAATGTCTGGCGTATGCTGCCGTCTCGGCAGCTTTGGTCGTGGTTCCGATGGGCGCAGCCACCGCTGCCTCGGATGAGGGCAACACCCTCAATTGGCCAGTCGGAAACCATGCGTGGATCGGAGCCCGCGGGCTCGATCTGATCAATACGAGCAAGGCCTCGGCCGTCGTCTTCGACGACGTCGTGTCCGTCGGCAACGCAGCCTGGCTGCGGTTGTACTTCGGCGAAGACACGAAGCTGGGCGCCGACTCGTTCATCCGCGTCACCAGCCTTCGCGACGGCGAAGTGCAGGAGCTCGACTCCGCCACGCTTGCGATGTGGAGCAACACCTCCGCCTACTTCAACGGCAACTCCGTGCGTGTGGAAATCGTGGCTGGAGGCCTGACCAACAACCAGCTTTCAATCGACACTGCAACGTGGGAAGCCGCCGACTCCGATCGAGGAGACAACTGCGGCATCTGCGGCGCCGACGATCGCGTGCCCTCAAGCGACAACCGATTCGCCCGCCTGTACCCAACCGGCTGCAGCGCAACGATGTACAACGCCGAGTCTTGCTTCGTGACGGCGGGGCACTGCCTCGCGTCCGGCGACGTGCTTCAGTTCAACGTCCCTGACTCGAGCAGCAACTGCTACACCAACAGTCCGCCCGTGGCCGACCAGTTCCCGATCACAGGACTCGACGGCGTCAGTGGCGGTGTCGGCAACGACTACGGTGCGGTCAAGGCCGGCACCAACAGTGACGGCCAGACGCCGTACGAGCGATATGGCGCCTTCGTCGATATCGCCGGAAGCGTGCCCGGATCGGGCAACCTGACCGTCAACGGCTACGGCGTCGACGACGAATGTGTCCGCAGCCAGACCCAGCAGTTCTGCGAGGGTCCGCTCGACGGCACCAACTCTGACACGCTCTACTACAACCTCGACGTCACCTACGGCAACTCCGGTTCGTCGATCCTCTACAACGGAGAGATCATTGGCGTCGTCACGCACTGCTCCTACAGCTGCGAGAACTATGGCACCCGAATCGACAAGTCTGGTTTCGTGAGCGTCCGCGACGACGTGTGCGCGGGCGGCGGCGGCGGTGGCGGGGACTGCGCCGCTGGCGAGATTGAAGACTGCAATGGCAACTGCTGCCCGGACTACTGGGTCGGCGACGGCTATTGCGACGACGGCACCTACAGCTGGAACGGCGTACCGATCTACCTCAACTGCGCCGAGTTCGACTGCGACGGCGGCGACTGCGTCTGCGACGAGGTCTTCGGCGGCTGCTGTGTCGGCACCGACTGCAGCCTCGCCACAGAGGCCGATTGTGCTTCTTCGGGCGGCACTTACCTCGGCGACAACACCGACTGCAGTGGTGATCCCTGCGGCGGTGGCGGCGGCGAAGGCGCCTGCTGCATTGGCACGGATTGTGTCCTTGCAACACCGGCAGACTGCTCCAGTTTCGGCGGCAGTTACCAGGGCGACGGCACTGACTGCACGGGCAACCCGTGCGGCGGCGGCGGCGGCGGCGAGGGCGACAACTGCAGCGATGCGATCATCGCCAACGAAGGCGCCAACCCGTTCGACACCTCAAACATGTCGGACAGCGGCTACGGCGAACCCGACGAGACGCAGTGCGATGGCACCTACCTCGACTGGCTCGGCAGCCCCGACCAGTGGTTCGTCTGGACGCCCGGAGCCGACGGCACCGCGACGTTCCACACCTGCGACGCGTCGTCCTACGACACTTCGCTCGTGCTCTACGAGGGCGCTTCCTGCAGCAGCCTCGTCCAGATCGCCTGCAACGGCGATTACGACGACAGCACTGGCTGTCAGGCCTACCACTCGCAGATTGACAACGTGACGGTCACCGGCGGCCAGAGTTACTACGTCCGCATCGGCGGATGGCAGGCCGCAACTGGTGCCGGAACGCTGACGATTGATGCCGACCTCGGCACGCCCGAGCAAGGCGCGTGCTGCATCAATGGTTCCTGCAGCTACGTCACTGAGGCCGCCTGCTACTCCGGCAACGGCGTCTATCAAGGCAATGGCGTCCCGTGCTCCCCCGATCCGTGCGCCGCCCCGGCGACCGGCGGGTGCTGCATCGCGGGTGTCTGCTACACCATGACCGAGACCGAGTGCACGCTCAAGGGCGGCACCTATCAGGGCGACGACGCTCCGTGCGATCCCGATCCCTGCGGTACGCCTGAGACCGGCGCCTGCTGCGTCGGCACAAGCTGCTCTGGCTCATTGACCGAGATTGAGTGTCTCGCGATCAACGGCACCTATCAGGGCGACGGCACGACCTGCGCGTCAAACCCCTGTGACACGGGCGGCGGCGACGACGTCTCGGTGACCTGGAGCATCGTCGGCGTGGATCTCACGGCCCTCGATCAACCGCACTACACAGTCGACATCTTTGTCGACCTGCCCGCGGGCTGGCGTCTGGACGCCGTCGCAGGCAACGAGGCTCAGCAGAAGACGCTCACCAGCAGCACGTCCTTCTATCAGGACGGCTACGGCGGGCCGACGAGCCTCGGCGTCAATCCCGAGTTCTATGAGTTGGCCCCCGATCTGGAATGGGACAGCCGAGTCGGCATCGGTTCGATCGACGCCAGCGGATATCCCTATCCCGCCAATGGTCTGAACGACATCGGCATCGATTGGGACAACTTCGAGGCCGGTGGAGACGTGAGTGCCGACAATGGCGTCTGGTTCATCATTCCAGATGATCCAGCAGGCGCAGCGGCTGGATACACCAGTCAGAACTGCGACGAGCGCCAAGGTGTCTGGGTTGCCAGGCTCACGACCATGGAGCTCAGCTCCGAGATTATGTTCGACGCCCTCCTGCAGGGTCGCGACGCCACGGGCGAAGTCTGGCAGCAGGCTGCCGGCGCCACGGCCACCTATCAGGGTGAGCAGGACTGCAACGCCAACCACGTGCCCGATGCGTGTGACATCGCCAACGGCACCAGTGAGGACGCCAACAACAACGGCGTGCCTGACGAGTGTGACAGTGGTTGCACCGGCGATGTGGATGGTGACGGAGACACGGATGTGGATGACATCCTCCACATCATCAATGGCTTCGGATCCGAGTACGACGTCGATGACTTGCTCGAGGCCATCGCCGACTTCGGATGCGCTCCGTGATCTGAGTCGCGATCTGTTCTGTGTTCAACCCAGCGGGCGTCGGTCTTCGGACCGGCGCCCGCTGTCATGCGCCCGGCCCCGTCCCCCCTGGAGGCGGGCGTGGTTGGCAGCATCCCGCCCCCCCTCAGTCGCTCCGCGCCAGCGCCCCCGCCCGCGCGGGCGCGGCAACACGTTTCCGG
>CAZMPA010000059.1:0-11106 GCA_964567915.1 uncultured Isosphaeraceae bacterium
AGTATGAGGAGTGGGGCAACCCGGCGGACGAGGCCTACTACAAGACGATGTTGTCCTACTCGCCGTATGACAACGTCGGGGCGAAGCCGTACCCCACGATTCTCGTGACGGCTGGGCTCAACGATCCAAGGGTGCAGTACTGGGAGCCCACAAAGTGGGTGGCGAGGTTGCGGGACTACACGACGTCTGATGCCCCGATCGTTCAGCGAACCAACATGGGCGCTGGCCACGGTGGGGCGAGCGGCCGCTACGACCGCTACCGCGAAATCGCCTGGGAAGCCGCCTTCCTCCTCCACCACCTACACAACTGACCGCCGGTCACTTTATCTCCCTGGCCCACAACGACTTACAAAATGGCGTTCTCGTAACCCCCTGTCAATCAGGAAGATAAAGTGTCCGGCGGTCGGTGCGGTGGCCGAAGGGTGTGGTCGAGGCCAATTCTGGCTGCAATGTCGGCGGTCCACTTGGGGTCGCCGAGCGGTCTTCCTCTTCGCATTGAGGCGATCACCGCTCCGATCGATTCTGCTGACATTGGCTCGATGGGGGGCATGGCAAGGCGCTTGAGGCGGGGCCGTTGGCCAACACTCGGATCGAGTTGCCGCCTCGCGCTGCCCCACTTCCACTCAACCGGGTGCATGCATAAGTTGGCCTTGACCGGGTTCCAGTGAATGTAGTGGAGGAGTCGTTCCAGGTGCTCGCCGCCTTGAACGGGAACCGCCTTGTACCCCCTTTGATAGAGGGATCCCTGACCAACCGTGCCGTGCCGCTTTCGCCACCGTTTCGCATGTGTTGCGCACAGCAACTCAACAAACCGGGGCAAGTCACACTTGCCTTCCGGCTCGACGTCCATGTGCCAGTGGTTGGGCATGAGGCACCACTCCAGGACCTCAATGTTGACCCGCACACGGACTTCTTCGATCAGTTTGATGAACTCCTGATAGTCCTCGTCGTCGAAGAACATCAATTGCTTGTCGACCCGTCGATTGAACAGGTGGACATTCAGACCGCTGAAGTCTGGCCGCTTTCGTGTCATGCCGACACCATCGCCGCATCAACCCCCAATCTCCCCTGGCGCTGCCAAAAAGCCACATTGACCGCCGGTCACTTTATCTGCTTGTGCCACAAGCAGTTACGAAATCATGGATTCGTAACATGTTGTCGGGTAACGAGATAAAGTGACCGGCGGTCAGGGGGTTGGGGGGTCGCCGGGCTCGGGGGCGGTGCGGCCGAAGCCGAATCTGTGGCGGAGCGATTCGACGACCACGTAGAGCGTCGGGACGATCAACAGCGTGACGAAGGTCGCCACGAGGATGCCGCCAAACACCGTCGTGCCGATGGAGCGGTTGCTCATTCCGCCAGCACCCTGCGCCATCACGAGCGGCAGCACGCCGATTCCAAACGCCAGCGCCGTCATGAGGATGGGCCTGAGGCGCAAGGTCGCAGCCGTCACGGCTGACTCGACAATGCCTCCGCCTGCTTCGCGGTGCTGCTTGGCGAACTCGACCAACAGGATGGAGTTCTTGGCCGCCAATCCGATGAGCATGACCAAGCCGATCTGCCCATAGACGTCCAGCGCATATCCCCGAATCATGAGGAAGCCCAGTGCGCCCAGAATCCCCGGCGGCACCGCCATGAGGATGAGAATTGGTAGAGACCAGCTCTCGTACTGTGCTGCGAGGAACAGGAAGACCGCGATCAAGGCGAGCGCAAACACATAGGGCGCAAGATTCCCCGCCTTGATCTCCTGATAGGTGAGTCCCGACCATTCATAGCCGATGCCGTCGGGAAGCGTCTTCTCCAGAATGCGCTCCATCACCGTGATCGCCGTTCCGCTGCTGTATCCCTCGGCTGCGCTGCCATTGATGGGGATGGAGTCGTAAATGTTGTAATGCGGAATGTTGTTGGCGCCGGTAATGCGAGAGACCGTGGCGAAAGACCCCAGGGGGACCATCGTGCCGTCACGCGTGGGAATGCGTACCGTCAAGACGTCCTCCGGTTCGGTTCGGTACTTCGATTCTGCCTGAATCATGACCTGATACACCCGACCAAACCGGTTGAAGTCGTTGATGTAGTAGGAGCCGAGGGCGGCTTGCATGGCAGTAAACAGTGATCCGATCTCGACATTCGAGGCTTCGGCCTTGGTTCTGTCGATGTCGAGCCACAGTTGAGGGACGTCGTTGCGAAACGTCGTGTACACCTGCGATAGATAGGTATTGGCTGGCGCCTCGAAATTCGCGATGTAGAGAATCTTCTTTGCGGCGTCATTGAGCGCGTCAATGCCGAGATCATTGAGATCCTGCAATCGCAGATCGAAGCCGCCGACTGAGCCAAGACCCTGAATCGCCGGCGGGTTGACTGCAAACACGACTGCTTCTGGGATGGCGCCGAACTGTTCGTTCAACTTCGCTTCGATCGCCGCGGCGCTTTGACCATCCCCAGTTCGCTCGTCCCAAGGCTTGAGAATGGGCACCATGAACCCAGAGTTGATCTGGCTGACACTGGAGATGAAGTCGTAGCCGGCGATCTCGATCACCTCAGTGATCTCTGGAACGTCCTTACAGATGTCATATACCTGCTTCTCTACCGCGAGCGTACGTTCGAGCGTCGCACCTGAGGGGAGTTGGATCGCGATGAAGAGATAGCCCTGGTCCTCGTTGGGCACAAATGATGTCGGCGACATCATCAGCAAGCTGAAGGTGGCGAAGAGGATGCCCGCCAGAACCACAACTGCAAGCCACGCGACGCGGCTGAAGCCCTTGACGATTGCGCCGTACGTTCGGGTCATCCAATGAATCACGGCATTGACCGGCGTGAAGAGGCGCTTGATAAAGCCCTCGCCGGACTTTCGCTTCAAAATGAGTGCGCACATGGCCGGCGTAAGCGTGAGCGACACGATGCTCGACAGGATCACTGAGAAGGCGATTGTCAACGCAAACTGGTTGTAGAGCTGGCCAGTGATTCCGGGCATGAGCGCTGCGGGAACGAAGACGGCGAGGAGGACCAATGTCGTGGCGACAATTGGCCCACGCACCTCACGCATCGACTTGGACGTGATGTCCTTCATCGAAGTGTTCTCGTCGGCTTCTTCCATCCCGCGTTCGACATTCTCGACGACAACAATGGCATCGTCGACGACCAGGCCCACTGCGAGGACGAGCCCGAGGAGTGTCAACATATTGATGCTGAAGTCGAACACAAGCATGATGGCAAACGCGCCGACGATCGAGACCGGAATGGCGATGACCGGAATGAGCGTGGCCCTGAAGGACTGAAGGAAGATGAAAATCACGAGCACAACCAGCCCGACGGCTTCAAGAATCGTCCAGATCAGGTCGGAGATGGCCGCCGTGACGAAATCCGTCGCGTTGTAACTGAGCTTCCATGTCATGCCCTCGGGGAGGTTCTTCTCAAGCTGTGCCATGGTGTTCTGGACGCCCGTCGAGACATCCAGTGCATTGGCCGTTGAGAGCTGGAATATGCCGAGTTGCGCGGCGGGCTGCCCATTCTGCATGCTGTCGCTGACGTACGTCGCTGCGCCCAATTCGACCCGAGCAATGTCCTTCAAGCGGACGACCTCGCCCGGAGATGCGCGCAGGATGATGTCGCCGAATTGCTCCGCGGTGACGAGGCGGCCGAGCGTGTTGATCTGCATCTTGAACGCGGGGCTGCTCTCAAGTGGCGGGACGCCGACCGATCCTGCCGCGACCTGCTGATTCTGATCGCTGATCGCCGAGACGATGTCCTCGGTCGAGATGCGATACGTGGACATCAGGTCGATATTGAGCCAGATCCGCATGGCGTACTGACGAAGCCCGAAGTTCGTTACCTGGCCAACCCCCGCCACACGCTTGAGTGGATCGGTGACATGTATGTCGGCGTAGTTGCTCAGGTAGGCGCTGTCGTATCGACCGTCCGGCGAGAGCAGTGACACAACGCCCGTCATCTGGGTCGACTGTTTGGTGACTGTTACACCTGTTCGCTGAACTTCCTCTGGAAGCCTCGCCTCAGCTTGTTGCACACGGTTCTGGACGTCAACCGCACCGATGTTCTGGTCGTATCCGACCTCAAACGTCACGACGATGCTCGACACGCCGTCGTTCGTACTCGACGAGGCCATGTACAGCATGCCCTCGACGCCGTTGACCTGCTCTTCGATCAATCGCGTAATGACCGACGACACAGTCTCTGCAGACGCTCCGCTGTAGTTGGACGTCACCGTGACCTGAGGCGGTGCCACCTGGGGATACTGGGCGATCGGCAATACGCCCATGGCCACGCCGCCCGCAAGCGTGATGATCAGGGAAATGACCGTCGCGAAGATCGGTCGATTGATGAAGAAGTCGATCATCCGTCAGTCTTCTTCGACTCGTCGCTGTCGGCAGATTGCTGCAAGTCTGGCGGTGGCGTTCCGGGCGCCTTGGGCGGCGGTGCCTGCGTGATCTTCGTGCCGTTGAACCGGATCTTCTCAACACCACTCTGCACGATCGTGTCGCCCGCCTTGAGACCAGACTCCAGGACGGCCGTCCCATCCTGCTGCATGGTCACAACCACCTTGGTTTCGGTGACGGTGTCGTCGTCACCAACCTTCCAGACATACACATCGCTGGCAACCTGCACGAGGGCCGCGGATGGGATCGTCACGACATCCTCAAGCACCTTCATGGTGACGGTCGCTTCACAGTACTGTCCAGGCAGCAGTGCGTATCCGGTATTGTCGACGTCCGTCCACATGCGAATGAGGCTTGTGTCGGGATTCGCGGAGTTGTCGACAAACGTGATGGTGCCGTCTCGCTTCCAACTCTTCTCGCGAGGGATGGTCACTTCAGCTTCAAGTGGTCGATTGGCAGTCCAGGCGGACAAGTACTCAGGAAACTCGTTGGCGCTGGGCGCGAAGTTGATCCGGATCGGATTGGCGGAGACGAGTGTGCAGAGTGTCGCGTTTTCCGATCCGGGCATGACGAGTGTCCCCGGATCAATTGACGTAGCACCGATCCGCCCGTCGATCGGAGCGCGAATCTCCGTGTATGAGAGGTTGAGTTCCGCCTGCACGACCTGCGCGGCAGCCGACTCCACCTGCGCATTTGCGACCGCAAGATTCGCTTCGTACTGATCGAACTCCTCCGCAGCGACGGCCCCCGACGCGACCAGGGGCGCGTTTCGGTCCACGATCACCTGCGCCAACAACTCCTGCGCCTCGGCCTCGGCCAGTGCGGCATTTGCTGCGAGCAGAGAGGCCTCGTAGGGCGCCTGCTCGATCACAAGGAGCAGATCTCCCTTCTTGACAAAGTCGCCCTGCTTGAAGTTGCGAACCTCCAGCCAGCCTTCGACGCGGCCGATGATGTCAACGACCCAGGGGGATGACGCGATCGCGGGGTAGGTCCGCTTGACGGGGAAGTCGTCAGTCTTGGCCTTGGTCGTCGTAACCGGCACAGCAGGGTCGGCTGTGGCAGTCGGTGCCGATTCTTCGCACGCCGGCAGGCACATGAGGGGCGCCCCGAGCACCAAGGCGATCTTTCGACGAATCATGAGGACGACTCCTTGGAATCCGAAGCGAGGTCTGGGAGGACGTCGGGTGTCCAACCACCCCCGATGGATCGATAGACCGCTACGAGCGCTTCGGCTGCGAGTCCTCGTGCTTGCGCGAGCGAGTCTTCAGCCGAGAGCATGGTCTGCTGGGCGGTGATCACATTGAGAAAGTCCGTGACGCCGTGCTCATACTGGCTGAGCGTCAACTCGTAGGACTGGCGGGCATCCTCGACGGCGCGACGAAGGTCATCGCGTTGCCGAACGGCGAACACGAATCCCAGCAGGCTGCTCTCCACTTCGCCGATCGCCTGGATGACGGTTTGCTCATATGTCAACAGGGCCTGGCGGGTGAGGGACTCCTGCTCCTTGACGACCGACTTGAGTCGGTCTCCATTGAAGAAGTCCCATGTCAACGATGGGCCTGCGCTATAGGCCCGGCTGCTCCACTGAAAGAGGTCGTTGAAGGTCGAAGCGCCAAAGCCGAACTGCCCCGACAACGTGAGCTTTGGGTAGAGGTCGGCGGTTGCCTGCCCAACTCGCGCGGTCGCAGCTGCGAGCGCGCGTTCCGCAGCGCGAATGTCCGGACGCCGGCGGATGAGATCTGCCGGAATGCCGACGGCGACATCGCCGGGTGGGGCAGGAATTCCACAGCCGGCCGGCAGCGAGTCAGCCAATGCTCCTGGCGTTGTTCCAAGAAGGACCGCAAGGCTTGCCAGCTGATCGGACAGCGTCGATGCGTACTCTGGAATCAACGCCCTGTCCTGAGCCAACTGTGCGCGGGCCTGCGCAACTTGTGCCTCCGTCGTTGTGCCTGCTGCAAGTTGCAATTCCAGCAGGTCAACAAAGCGTTGCTGCGACGCCACGTTTGACTCGATGACTGCAAGCCTCGCCTGCAACGTCCGAATGGCGATGTACGTCGTCGCAACTTCCGCTCGGATGCTCACCATGGCGTACCGCCAGTCCTCGACGACCGTCTGCAGGTCACCTTGCGCGGCCTCAATCGACCTGGCGATGCGGCCGAAGAGGTCAATCTCCCAACTTGCATCCAGCCCGACGCTGTAGGAGTTGTACGGCGTGCCGCCGAGTGAGAAACCCGAGACGGTGAAGTCGGTGCCCGGCGTGCGCTCGCGGCTGTATGCGGCGATGGCGCCGAGGTCGGGATACAGCTCGGACGCGGCAATGCCGTAGATCGCGCGGTATTCGTCGATGCGTTCCGCCGCGATCCGCAGGTCGAAATTGTCGAAGGTCGCCTTGGCGATGAGCGTGTCCAACGTGGGGTCATCGAAGCGATGCCACCAGGTCGTCGGTTCGGCCGGCGGTGTTTCCTGCTGCGGGTCAGCCCACGCGTACTCGTCGGGGATCGGCTGGTCGGGCGGGGCGTAATCGGGACCGACCTTGCAGCCTGCTATCAGGCAGCTCGGCACAAGTACCACAGCCACAATTACATGATTCAAACGCCTTCCCATTGGCGTATATGACCACACCTGCAACCATAGTGCAAGCGACCAGTGAATCCGATTTGGTCAGGTGAGCAGCCCGGACAGATCATCGCCGGGTTTCACGTCGACCGCTTCTTCGTCGATGCGGAAGACGCGAGCCGAGCCGCCGACGAGTTCAACCGAGCCGTCGCCGCATCGGAGGTATGTGCCTTCACGAAGGCCAATAACCGGCAGGTCGTTGATCTCGTGATACTCCCTCAGCCGATCATCCCGCGTCTCGCCGAAGTGTTCGATGTAGGACTCGTCATCCAGGCGTACCCATGTGGATCCACCGAAGTAGTGCGCGTTCACTTGGAAGGGCACAAGCCCGAGTGTGCCGAAGGACTCGGGGCGAACAATCGGCATGTCGTTGGTGGTCTGCATGGTCGGGCACGCCACGTTGGTTCCGGCGCTTACGCCCATATAGGGCACGCCCTCATCGACGACGCGGCCGCGAATGGCGTTCATGGCGCCGGTCCGGTGCAGTTCCCACGTCAGACGAAACGTGTTGCCACCGCCGACAGAGATGGCCTCCGCCTCCGCGATGGCGGCGAGCGGGTCCTCGAATGTGTGAATGCCGACGAGTTCGTACCCCGCGTTCAGCCCTCTTGATTCCATGGCTGCCAGGTACGCGTCGTGGTCGTCGAGTGCCCACGGGATGAACAGCACCTGCGTGACGTCCCCGAAATGGCGTCGCATTTCATCGACGTAGAGCGCCACGCGCTCGTCGGTCCTGATTCCGCCGCTGCCAAGCAGTGCCCGCATGCCGCAAGAATAGGTGAATTCAGAAGTCCCGTCGCTGGAGGCGGGCGTCTCCGATCACCAGCATGATCGCCCCCGACACCACGAGTGTGATCGACTGCCACCATGGCCATGAGCCGTCTCGCATGGCCATGAATACGCGTACGTCGATCAGCGTGAACACACTGAAACGGTCGAGCCCCTGCACCAGATACAGCGCGAACGATACGAGCGCGACACCCACAACTACGGCACCTGCAGTGAGTTGGTGGTTCGCCCAGCACGAGATCACCGTCACCAGACAGATGAGCGTCCAGAGGAACAGGCACATGTAGAGGGTTGCGGCAAGGAGGAGTTCCCACTCCACATGTTCGCCCACGGCGGGGCTGAGCCAGATGATCGAGATTGAGGACACCACGACCGGGCCCAGAACGAGCAAGCAGACCAGCAAGTGTCTTGTGAACAGGATGCGTCTCCGCGACACGGGGCGTGAGAGCAGAAACTCTGCCGTCCGCTGGTCCGCTTCACGGGCAATGATGCCGCTGCCGATGAACGCAATGGCGCCGACACCAAACAGGCTGCAGCCCTTGAACCACTGTTGGACGGCGAGATAGGGCCAGTACCCGGCGTGTTCGATGGCGACAAGCAACTCCTGGATGGCGTCAAACGGCACAAGCTTTGCGATGGCCGGAATGTTGTCTCGAAACCGCGGCCAGTATGCAATCGCCGCGACGAGCGCGCCTTCAAGGATGACAAAGTAGCCCACCGCAATCCACCAGGTCTGTCGCAGAAACTGCCGCCACAGCGTCATGGCGCATCGTCCGCGTACAGGGCTGCGAACACTTCCTCGAGTGACCCGCTTCCGGTTCGAATCGAGGCAATTGGCAGCGCCGACAGGGCCGCCAGAATCACCTCAGGTGTTGCGTCGTGCACGAGCGTCCAGTCGGTGCCGGTGCCCGTCCACGACCAATCTGGCTTGGTGGGGAGATTGTCAATACCAGTGGGAGTCCGAAGCGTGACATGCACGACGCGGCCGACCTCGGCGAGGATGTCGCCCGTGGTGCCCTCACGAATAATGGCGCCCTTTCGCAAGAAGCAGACGCGATCGCATAGACGCTCTGTGCTTGCAAGGTCGTGGGACGAGCACAGAATTGATCGTCCGCTTGCTGCGGCCTCGCGCAGCAGGTCGACTGCAATCCGCCTGGCGTCCGGATCAAACGCCTCCATTGGTTCATCCAGTACAAGCAGCGGCGCACCGCTGGCGAGCGCCTGAGCAAGCAGCACTTTGCGTTTCATGCCGTGGCTCAGATGTCCAATGCGGCGTCGAAGCGGGACACCGAGCGTGGCGAGGAGTTCGCGGCCCGCTTCAGGCCGGCTGGTCGGGTGAAAGCGGATCGCCAGATCAAGCAGTTCGCCCGCCCGGAGCCGGTGGTACAGCGCTGTTTCGCTTGGGGCGTACCCGATCAACCTTCGGGCGGCGAGGGCACTGGACAATGCGTCCAGCTCACCGACTCGGATGCTTCCCGAGTCGCAGCGAACCACTCCCATGAGACACTTGAGAAGGGTCGTCTTCCCGGCGCCATTCGGGCCGGCCAAACCGACAATCTCGCCACCGGCGACTTCCAGCGAAGCGCCGCGAAGCACCTTGGTGGTTCCGTAGGACTTGGTGAGCGATTCAATGGCGAGCATGCGATTGGGAAGGCTACCGTACCCTGCCTGCATGACCCAGCTTGAGCGATGCCCCTGGTGTGGAACTGATCCGCAGTACGTCGCTTACCACGACGAGGAGTGGGGTGTGCCGGTTCGCGATGCTGTGCCGCTCTTCAACAAACTCATCCTTGACACGTTTCAGTCCGGTTTGTCCTGGCTGGTCGTCCTTCGAAAGCGAGAGGACATGGTTCGCGTCCTGGAGCTGAACGATCCGGAGCGTCTGGCTCGTTGGTCCTCACAAAGGGTGGATCGCGTGCTTGAGGATGCTCGGATCATTCGCAACAGAACAAAGGTCCAGGCGGCGATCAACAATGCGCAGTTGTTCTGCGATCTTCCACAGGCCGGGCAGAGTTTCAGTGAGTATCTGTGGTCGTTTGTGGGCGGTGAGCCAATCGTGAATGCCTGGACAAGTGACGATCAGATTCCGCCTCGCTCGCCCGAAGGCGACGCCATGGCTGCCGGGTTGAAGTCTCTCGGGTTCAAGTGGACCGGTCCGACGGTGTGCTACGCGTTCATGCAGGCTGTGGGCATGGTCAACGACCATCTTGTTTCGTGCCACAGGTATCGATTGTGTCGCTGAGCGGGTAGGGTCTGAGCATGCGGGGATTTCGAAGACTTGTGCTCAGTCTGTCATGCGCGGCGATGTCGTGGTCGGCCGGGTGCGCGCCGACGCTTGCTCAGGGCTACAGGTGTACGTTGCCTGGCGGCGATGTTGATGGTCGCGCTGCCTTTGGCGTGCAACGATCGGGCAATGCGGACATTGTGGTGCTCGACACTACGGGCGTGAGTGGGTCGGACGTTCTGGACGCTGCGCAGGACCGCATGACGCGCTATCTCGCGGACGGTCTCGTTCCGATCGGAGTGGCGCACTCCACAAACAAGGGGCAAGGTGAGCCGCAGGCGACGCTGTTGGCGACCGCGCATGGTGCCCAAGTAGCGGTGGTGGAGATCCGGGATCCTCCTCCGTATGAACGGGAGATCGAAGCGAATGTGCCGACGCTCATGACCGAGTCCGTCTGGATTGACGGCACGACGGACTTTGAAGGAAGCATCACCCGTCTTGGATGGGCACCTGGAACGACCACCATCCTTGTTGATCCGTACTTCGTGGAGTGCAGACTCTGGTCCAAACGTTCGTGGCCCCCTGCACTTGGTGTGTATTTCACCGAGGAGATGCGAGCATTTCGTGGGTATGCGGATCAGCCGCACTGGCCGGCCATGAAGTCGGCTGCCGACCGTTGGCGGCTGTCCCATCCCGGCGAACCCGTTCCACCGCGTGGCGGTGAGGTGTATCGAGTCTTACCCGGTACACCGGCCTCAGAGATCGGACTTCGGCTCATGGACATTCTGGTATCGCTCGGAGGCCACGAGATAGATGGTGAGCGATCGGCACGGGCTGCGATCAACTCGGCGGCCGGCCGCCGAGTTGAAGTTGTGGTGATGCGATTCATCGGATCGGCGGAACGTGATCAGGCCGCCGGCTGGCAGGTCTCGCCGCCAGAAAACCCGCTGTTCCAGCCCGTCAATCCGACGCTGTGGCGACAGTTGAGCCGGGTCGTCGAGCTGGCCTCGCCCTCCACCCCCCCAAGTGACCCCCCGTAACATTATAAACAGTGTTTACAAGGGGTTTCAAAAAACCCGTTTTTTAAAC
>CAZMPA010000060.1:0-9419 GCA_964567915.1 uncultured Isosphaeraceae bacterium
CCTGCCCACCCTGCGAGGTCCATGATGACCCAGAAGGCGATGATCCATAGCGCGGGAACCATCCAGATTCGGATGAGGATGAAGATGACAAGTACCCGTACGTGGCAGCGGGGCGCGAGCACGAGGAAGGCACCCGCGAGCGCGCCGACCATGCCGCTGGCGCCGATCACCGGAACTGGCGTGGAGATGGCGTGGGCCGCACCGGCCACCATGCCGCCGAGAATCGCGAAGACGGCGAAACTTGATCGTCGCATTTTGTCTTCGACTGCTGCGCCAAATACCCACAGGCACATCAGATTGAGGCCGAGATGCAGAAGGCGGAGAAGCGGGTGCTCGTCCCCTGGAAGCAGGGGGTTGTCGTGGGCGAACTGGTAGGTGATGAGTTGCCACCAGTGGAAGTCGGCTGAGGACAGTTCCATCATCTGGATGGCCTCAAGCCCGCGTTCCTCGCTGATCGAACCGACCACAAGGACGGCCAGATACGCGATCATCATGAGGACGATGAGCGTTTCGGTCACGACGGGGCGACGCCGCCGCTGCAGATCGGTCCCCAACAGGATGAACATGGTTGGGGAGTGTAGGGGGGGAAGGGCTCCGTGAGCGTGCCCCGCGGGAGGGGGGCAGCATGTACAATTGCCGGCCCGGCACGCGTTGGCGCCTGCCGGCGATTCCGGGCATGAATCCCGAGCAGGAGTGTTCTTGATGTCTGACGCAACCGCCACTATGACCATGGACAAGGGGCTCGATCACACGATCATCGGTGAGTCGACCAAATCCTTCATCGACGGGCAGAAGGGCGTGCTGGAGTATGTCGGAATCGATATCGACAGCCTCGCGCGGAACTCCACCTTCGAAGAGACCTGCTTCCTGCTGTTGAACGATCGGCTGCCGACACCCGATGAACTGCAGGCGTTCACCCGGCGGCTTCGCGCTCACTATGACCTCTCGGATGCCATGTGGGACGCTGTTCGGGCGGTTCCGCACGGTGCACCGCCAATGCACGTGCTTCAGGCCATGGTGGCCATGCTCGCGTTTGAGGACCCCGCCTGTGACGATCAGTCTCGGGAAGCCGAAGAAGAGAAGGCCATCCGGATTCTTGCCAAGACGCCGGCGATCATCGCCAACTTCGACCGAGTTCGGAAGGGCGAGGACATCGTCCGGCCAGATGCTGGCGATGACATCGCGACCAGCTTTCTTCGCATGCTCACTGGAAAGACCCCGGGCGAGGCCAGTGCCAAGGCGCTCGACGTTTGCCTCATTCTCCACGCCGACCACGGCATCAATGCATCGACATTCGCGACCATGGTCGTCGTCGGAACCGAGAGCGACATGTACTCGGCCATCACGGGCGCCATCGGAACGCTGCGTGGGCCCCTGCACGGCGGTGCCAATGAGCGTGTGATGCACATGCTTCAGGAGATTGATGGGCTGGACGCGGTTGAGGAGTTTGTGCTTGGACGCCTGTCTCGAAAGGAGAAGGTGCCGGGCTTCGGTCACCGCGTCTACAAGGCGATCGACCCGCGTGCGACCTATCTCAAGACGTTCGCAGAATCGATCGCGACCGAGACCGGCAACCTCGACCTATTCCGGATGAGCCGGCGTATCGAGGAGATCATGGAGTCACAGGTAGGCGAGAAGGGCATCCACCCCAACGTCGACTTCTATTCGGCGACCACCTACTTCTCACTCGGTCTGGCGATCGACCTGTTCACGCCCATCTTCGCGATGAGCAGGAATGCCGGCTGGGCTGCCCACGCGTTGGAGCGGCTTGAGGACAACCGATTGATCAGGCCGCGGTGCCAGTACACCGGGCCCCACGGGGCGGCCTACATCCCCGCGTCGGACCGCTGATCTGCGGTGGGTGCGGGCTGCTCGTACACGAGCAGCCGATCGTGGCAGAGCATGACGACATCGTGAGCGTCGTCTCCGGTGAGATCTGAAATGACCACCTGTCTGGGTTGATACTCACGCGCGTCGCCACCGTGGAACAACTGCGTCTCGAAGATCTGGAAGCCAGTGGCGTGGAGCAGCTCGTCGCCGGCGTCAAAGGTGAAAATCTCAAACATCTGCTCGCCCGCGTCAAGCGCGACCATGTCGCCGTACCCGTCCGCGTTGATGTCACCAACCGCCAGCCGGTGCGGGACGTGACCGTCGAGCGAGCTCTTCCAGGACCCGACTTCCTCGAGTGCCCGTCGTTGGCCGCCCAGGGGAATGACAGCAAAGCCGTCCTCTCCAATTGTCAGGATGCCCGGCGCGTTTCCCGAAAAGCGCCCCGTCGCCAATGGCCCGGGTTTGAAACCGCGCGTTCGCAGCGACTCGGACTGCTCCCAACCTTCGCCTCCGTCTTCAGGTTGGAACATGAGAATGCGGTCATTGGCCTTGTCGGCTGCCACGAGCTTGCCGTCCAGCGGAGCGACGGCGACCAGATCGCTGTCGGGGTCATCCGTATTGAATTGCCGTACGACTCGCCAGCCGCCCCCGTCGCCAGTCTCGTACCGGACGGCGCGAACAAAGTTGCCGTCGGCCACGAGCAGTTCATCCGTCCCGTCGCCGTTGACGTCGAGCGTCGCAATATTGTCGTCCTGGGCGGCGTCGACCAATCCGTACTGGCCCATTGATCGCTTCTCGAGCTTGGTGAATCCACCTTCGCTGTCGGCGAGCAGGAGCATCATCGGCCGCTCCCGCGTCAGAATGATGAGATCCTCGTGCCCGTCCTGATCCACGTCGACCGACTGGACATGATCTGGCTTGCGGCTGAGTGATCCAAGGTCGATCGTGCTGGAGTCGCCGTCGGAAAGATTGAGCAGATCCAGCACATAATCCCGTTTGTTGTTGGCGACGATCGCGGCGTGAGGGGAGCCGGCGAGTGTGACCACGTTCATGGCGACGGGTTCGTTGCCTTCGGAAATCGGGATTGGCGTTGGAAATGCAAGCTGTCCGCCACCAAGTGGCGTCCGCCCGACGATGCCTTCTTCCGAGGACATCACGAGCAGTTCCGGTTCATGGCCATCGCTGGCGCCTGCAACCGCGATGGCGTCGATGTCCTTGAGACTCGGTGACGACTCGCCCGCAATGAGGTCGCCATCTTCTGACTGAAGAAAGACGGTCAAGGCGTTGGACCGCGTGTCGGCCGCGACCAGATCCGTGCGGCCATCGCCGTCGACATCGGTGACAGCCCATGCGCGGTTTCGCTTGCCCGGGTCGGGGAAGCCGTGGACCGTGAAGGCGGCTTCTCGGTCGCCCGTGCCATCGACGTCTTCGTGCTCCAGGTCGTAGAGCACGACGCGGCGTGCGTTCCGTTCGATGACGGCAATGCGTTTGGCGTCGGAGCCGCGTCGGCCGATTGCCTCGAACTCAACGATGGGCGGCATCTCAAAAATGGTCTGCGGACCAGGCTCGACGCCGTGTTCCCCGCGGCGACCAAACCAGATTCGCACGGGGGCCGCGTTGTCAGGGCTGATGCCGGCGACGTCCATGAGCCCGTCGCCGTCGTAGTCGGCCGGGACGATTCCGGAGATTGTTGCGCCGGCCGGGTAGCGGCGAACCGGGCCGAGGGAAAAGCCATCGACGGGCCAGATGGCCAGCTCGCCTGCGACAATCGACGCGAGCTGCGGTGTTCCGTCGCCAGAGATGTCTGCTACGGAGAAGGCGGCGGCGGATGCGGCCAGCTTGCTCACGTCTCGCCGAAGTTCTTTGGTGAACTTACCCGGGTGAGATTGCCTCAACATCACGATGCGTCCCGGAGGGCCGGCCGAAATCAGGTCGGGGAGACCGTCGGCGTCGAGGTCATGGGCCGCCATGGCCGCGACGACATCAGCGACGGGAACGAGGATGCGTTCAAACCGCCAGTGGTCGGGGAATTCGTTGATATCCCTCGGCATCTCGATCGGGTCGTCCGGGCTCGCTCCCGCTCTCTGCTGCAGGATCTCAATCCTGCTTCGATGATTGTTGGCCACGACGATGTCGTTCAGGCCGTCCGCGTTCATGTCCGCAACGATGAGCGGTCCGGGGCCGTCACCGATCGGAATCACTTCGAGGGCATCGAAGCCAAAGTAGTCGGCGAGGGTGTCGTTGGCGGAATCTGCCGCCGCGACGGCAGCGGTCAGCACGCCGCAAAGGATTGGAACGATGGGTGTCAGGGGCATCATGGCGGTGTCTCCGTCGTGGCGAGCATGGTAGGCGGGGGTGAGGGGAGCCGTGGCTTCTTCTGGAGATACACTGGACGCCATCGAGGCCGCCGAGCGGCCGGGAGGTTTCAGGATGCGAGTCTGTGGCTTGATGTGTTCGGTGGTCGTCACTGCTGCGGCGGTGGCGGATGTCGTGGTGTTGGAGGACGGAGGCGAACTGCACGGAGACGTCATCAAGCAGGATGAACGCAGTTTGTGGATCGATGTCGGTCCGACGGTGATCAAAATCGACAACAACGACGTCAAGGACGTTCGCGTGGAGCAGCAGGGAGAAGTGGCGGCGCTGCCGACGGGGTCAATCTTTCATGTCGTGGACCAGGCGCCGGAGCTGAGCATTCGTCAGCAGGCGGCCCGCGTCAAGCCGTCGGTCGTGCTCGTTCAGACGCCCTCGGGGACCGGCTCGGGTGTCATCGTCAACGAAGACGGATACGTCGTGACCAATGCGCACGTCATCCAGGGTGAGAAAGATCTGCGACTGGTCACCTGGCAACCAAAGGACGACGGAACGCTCGCGCGGCGGACGATCCACGATATTCAGATTGTCGCGGTCAACAACCATCTTGACCTGGCGCTGCTCAAACTACCGTCCGACGATGGCCAAGCATGGCCGTGGGTGCCGCTGGAGTCGTGGGAATCGATCGAGGTTGGCCAGCCTGTATTCGCCATCGGCAATCCACTCGGGCTGGAGCAGACGACCAGCCAGGGAGTGGTGTCGACGACGCAGCGGAGCTTTGACGGTCTGAGTTACATTCAGACAGACGCGGCGATCAACCCGGGCAACTCGGGTGGACCACTTTTCAACGTCGGAGGGGAAGTCATCGGAATTACCAACATGGGAATCCTGGGGGGGGAGGCACTCGGGTTTGCGATTCCAACGCGATACGTGAAGGACTTTCTGCGCAATCGGGAAGCGTTTGCGTACGACCCATCCAACCCGAACACCGGCCACAAATACCACGCGCCGCCGCCGCGGCTCCGCTCCGGCGTCGCGCCCGCTCTGGAGGAGGACTCATGAATCAAGCGTTGTGTATCACCGTTCTCGCGTTTGCCGCCTGGTCGCCGTCCACGGTGGTGGGCGGAACGCCACTTGAGATTCAGCAGGTTGCCCCGGACAACGCAGTCGCCGTGCTGCAGATTGACGGCGTTGGAGATCTGGTCGCCAAGCTGCGTGGCCACGGGGTGCTCATCGAGGAGGACGAGGCCAGTTGGAACGAGTACATCGGCAGCGTCGCCGATGAGATCCCCGACGGCTTCTCGACCGTGCTGGAGGGCATCCTGGAAGAAACCGACGCATTGGACCTGGTGTCGTCCCTGTCGATCGGCGCCGCGACGTGGGTCGATCGGACCGAGGAGAGCCCGACGTTGACGATCGCAGGTTGGGTCGAGTTTGGTGTTGAGGCCGAACCGATCACGACGGCCTGGGACGCTGCCTGGGAAGAGATTCGCAAGCGGCCGTCCGCTGTAACGGAGAGTGTGCTGGGCCGGGACGTCGATCACCTTGAGCAGCAACGCGACGCGCAGTCGCCCGCCAGCCCGATGCCACAGAGTCTGTGGGCGGTACGCGAAGAGGGGCGGGCCTACATCTCGAATACCAAGGCTGGCATGGAGCGATTGCTGGATGCGGCGGACGGGGAGCAGTTCGATGATGCGGTTGGCGACACCGAAGCCTGGTCCTCGTTGCGGGGGATGCTGGGCCCGCATGACTCGCTCACTTTCGCACTGTTCACCGAGCAGGCGTTTGAGGCGGGGGGTCTTTTCGACCCGATGGGCATGACACACATGCTCCGGGCGTCTTTCGACGCTGTGGTCGGGCCGGTTCGCGGCATCGCCATTGCCGGGGGCACCGGTGAATCCGGGTCGATGGTCGAGGTGTCGGGAGCAGTCTGGATGCCCGATGGATTGGGTGGTGTGCTGCGGCTGCTCGCAGGAGACACGCCGATCGGCGGCTCGGCTGCGTGGCTTGGGCCGGATGCCATTTCCGTTTCGCGACTGAATGTCCGGTTCAGGCGCATCCCGGATTGGCTCCGCCAGGTTGTCGCGTCGAACCCAATGCTCATGGGCGTCGGGCAGATGCTTGACCAGATTGAACCCGCCATGAGAGCGATCCTCGACCCGCTCGGCAGGGAAATGTTGATGATCGGCACGCTGACCCGTCCGATCACCGCGGAGAGCCTGAGGGAACTCCAGGTGATTGCGTGCACGAATCCAGTTGGCCTCTCCGACGCCCTTGCGGCGACAGCTGCCGAATCAGGTATGGAGCCGCGAGAGTTTCAGGGACATCAAGTCTGGTCGACCGAACTCGACGGGATGGGGCCGCTGGCACTGCCGGGTGTTCCGTCTGGTCGTGTGAGCCTGGCGGTTGCCGCCGACTCGCTGCTTGTCGGCGACGACGCTGCGGTCGAAGCGGCGCTGCGTAGTATCAGCGACCACGGCCGGGGCGGCCCTGCGTGGCTGCATCGCGTCCTGGACCGGATTCCCCGTGAGGCTGTGGCCGCCTGGGGGGGCTGGGATCTGTCTGAGAACCTCGCGGTGGCAGCCGAGATCTCCCGTCTTCGCATGAGCGATTGGGAGGCGGAACTCAAGGCCGATGATCCGGAACTCTGGGAAGAGATCAAGGGCGAGCTTGCGGAGGAGTCTCAGTCCGAGTCGAACGAGCGTCGGGCGAAGCTCGCCGCGGCGTTTGGCCCGCTCGGCTGGTGGGCGACGTCTTCGGACGAGGGTTTCCGAGTGCGGCTCTTTGTGCTCACGGCCGAGGACGCTGCGGAGTAGGAACTCAGGTCCAGCCCAGCTCCAGGAAGACCGCGTCGTAGAGCAGATCGCTCACGATGACCGCGACAATCGTCTGTACCACTGTGTCGGTCGTGGCCTTGCCGACGCCCGCGGCACCGCCGCTCACCCTGAGCCCATTGAAGCAAGCAATGGCTCCAAGCATCAGTCCAAAGGTCGCAGCCTTGAGAAGCCCCGTCAGGAAGTCGGCGAGGTTGAGCTGCGCGAGCGTGTTGTCGATGTAGGTCGTCAGCCCCACATCGAAGAACAGCACCGAGACGCCGCAACTACAGGCCACCGCCGTGACGTCGGCCAGCGCGGTGAGCAGCACCAGGCTCAAGGCGGTCGCGGTCAGGCGAGGGAGTACGAGGAACCGAATCGGGTCCAGTGCGTGCGCTTCCAACGCCTCGATTTCCTCGCCTACAACCATGGTGCCGATCTCAGCGGCGATGGAGGCGCCAGCGAAGCCCGTCAGGACGACGGCGGAGATGATCGGCCCCATTTCGCGAAAGACCGCGATGGCCACAATATTGGCGATTTTGCCCTCTTGGCCGAGTTCGGAAAGGGGCGGATACATGGAGATGGCGAGGATCAGTCCGATGCACGCGCTGACGACCAGAACGATGGCCGTAGAGCGGACCCCGACCCGGACCATCTGCGCCACGATGGCAGGCCATCCGAGCCGGACGTCGTGGCGGTGCAGCGAACGCACGTACCACGATCCGACGGACTTCGTCAGGTGGGTCATGCCTCCGAGGAGCGTGAGGAGGTCGATGGCGCCCTGCCCGATGCGGCTGACGCCTCGGGTGATGGGGGATCCGCTCCGTGGCCGCGGATCAGCCATCGTGGTCACGAATCGTGAAGACCGTGTCCAGTTTGGAAATCTTGAAGATGGAGGCGACCCGGTGTGATGGGCGGACCAGCGTCAGATCCCGACTCTGCCTGCGACACATCTGCAGCGCTTCGACGAGTGTCGCGACGCCGGAGGAGTCCATGTAGGGGACCTCCGAGAGGATGATTTCGACTGGCTGCTCCCCTTCGGCGAGCGCCGCCTGCAGAGCCTGCCGGAGTTTCGGTGACGTCGATAGGTCGACCTCGCCCCGCGGTGTGACTCGCAGCACGTTGCCCTCCGACGAGCAGTCGATTGTGAGCACATTGTCAGCTGCCATGCGGCGAATTCTCCGTTTCCATGGCGGGGGCCGGAACGTGGACCCGCATCGTAAGTAGCGTGCCGCCCTCGGGCAGATGCTGCCATGTCACTTCGTCGGTCGCTTCCTGAATCAGGTGGACGCCCAGTCCTCCCGGGCGGATGTCATTGAGATCCCGTGACTTGATGAGATCCGCAGGCACTTGTTTGCCGTCGTCCTCCAACTCAATCGTCAGTTCGCCGCCGCGGTCGGTCGGCCTCGCAGCGCAACGCATTCGAATCCGGCCGTCCTGGAGCCCGTAGGCGTGGCGGACGATGTTGGCGGCGGCCTCGTCGACGGCCATGGCAAGCTGATGGGCCTGCTCGTCCTCCACACCGCGACGCCGGCACCAGAATTCGACGGTTCCCCGCAGGATCCCCAGCAGGTCGGGTCTGGCGTCGATCTCGACGGCGATTTCCGAGTTGTAGTGTGCCGATTCGGGCATGGACGTGGCGGCGATCATACCGCAGGGGGCCGGCTCACTCCGATCTGGCGGGGGCGGCTCGGGTAGACTCCCCGCCTTCCCTCAGGAGCCCATCCATGGCGAACCCAGCCATCGGTTCGACCCGGCCAGCCGGCGTCGAGACCATTCCAATTCTCGACTTTGGCAGTCAGTATGCCCAGTTGATCGCCCGCCGCGTCCGGGAGGCCGGCGCGTTCAGTGTGCTGGTTGCCCCCGACGTCGACCTCGAGTACCTGAAATCGCTCGAGCCAGCGGGCATCATCCTCTCCGGTGGACCGGCGAGTATTGATGAACCCGGGGCGCCCCGGTGCGATCCCGCGGTGCTTGACCTTGGTATTCCTGTCCTCGGGATCTGCTACGGCATGCAGTTGGGCTGCCACTTGCTTGGCGCCACGGTGGATCGCGCCGAGTCCCGCGAATACGGCCGCGCGCGGATGACGATCGACTCGCCCACGGGGCTGTTTGAAGGCCTGCCGGGAGACATGAC
Source organism: uncultured Isosphaeraceae bacterium (assembly GCA_964567915.1). Lineage (GTDB taxonomy): Bacteria > Planctomycetota > Phycisphaerae > Phycisphaerales > SM1A02 > UBA12567. The sequence goes on from CAZMPA010000060.1 coordinate 9,091, forward strand.
TGTTTGGATGAGCCACGGCGACCAGATCTCCCACCTTCCGGAGGAGTTCGACGTGATGGCCGCGACCGCCACGTGCCCTGCAGCGGCGGTATCGAATCGCGCCCGCAACTTCTACGGCCTGCAGTTTCATCCGGAGGTGACGCATACGCCGCACGGCATCGATCTGCTTCGCAACTTTTTGTACGAAGTATGCGGGTGCCGCGGGACGTGGCGGATGGCGGATTTCATGGAGGCCCAGTGCGCCTCGCTTCCGAAACTTGTCGGGGACCGACGTGTGATCTGCGGGCTCAGCGGAGGGGTGGATTCGTCCGTCGTTGCGGCGCTGCTGC
>CAZMPA010000060.1:9437-11105 GCA_964567915.1 uncultured Isosphaeraceae bacterium
GATCGGCTGACTTGCATCTTCGTTGACAACGGCCTGCTTCGGAAGAGCGAGCGAGAGTTGGTTGAGACGACGTTTCGAGACCACTTTGATATCGACCTTCGTGTGGTCGATGCGTCCAGGGAGTTCCTGGACGACTTGGCCGGTATCGAGGACCCGCAGGAGAAGCGGCGGCGAATTGGTCACCGCTTCATCGATGTGTTCCGTCGCTCGGCCGATGAAGTCGCTGAAGCGGGCGGGCCACCCGTGCACTTTCTGGCCCAGGGAACGCTGTACCCGGATGTCATTGAGTCCGGCCACGGACACGCCGGAACGGCTGCAAACATCAAGCTGCATCACAATGTCGGCGGCCTTCCGGAGGAACTTGGCTTTGAACTCATCGAACCGCTGAGAGACCTTTTCAAGGACGAGGTGCGGACGCTCGGGGAAGTGCTCGGCCTCCCGTCGCACGTCGTGTGGCGGCACCCGTTCCCAGGCCCCGGTCTGGCTGTCAGAGTGCTCGGAGACATCACCTCTCCAAAGTTGGACCTGCTGCGAGAGTGCGATGAGATCGTGCTCGACGAAATCGTGTCGGCCAATCTCTACCGAAGCACGAACCAGGTCTTTGCCGTCCTGCTTCCGGTCAAGAGCGTTGGTGTGATGGGTGACGGCCGAACGTATGACTCAGTTGTAGCCGTGCGGGCGGTCGAGACACAGGACTTTATGACCGCTGACTGGGCGAGGATTCCGTACGACGTGCTGGCGACCATCAGCAATCGAATCATCAACGAAGTTCCCGGCGTGAACCGGGTGGTGTATGACATTTCAAGTAAGCCACCCGCCACGATTGAGTGGGAGTGATCAGTTGGCGTCGGGATTGTGCGGTCCCGGACCGTGATGCCTCGGCTGCGTCGTCGCCGAGCGTGCCAGGCCTGCCGGCTCGTCTGGTGACACCTTGGCGAACACGAGCCGCCCGGCACTTGTCTGCACCGCATTGGTGATCACGACGGTGATGTCTGAGCCAATACGGTCGCTGGCGTCTTCGACGACCACCATCGTCCCGTCCGGGAGATAGCCGATGCCCTGACCCGCCGCTTCGCCGGGGCGGACGATTGAGAGTTGGAGCTGCTCGCCGGGGACTGCGGGGTCCTTCAGGACATCTCCGAGGTCGTGCAGGTTGAGTGTGGCGACGCCGCGGATTTCAGCGACTCGCGCGAGGTTCGCGTCGGTTGTGACGATTCGCAGATCCTTCTCGGAGGCGAGATCGACCAGCATGGCGTCGACTTCGATCTCAGGGGGCGTCTCGACGTGCTCGATGTCAAGCGTGATGCCCGCCGTGTCCTGAAGAAGCCTGAGATTCGCCATCCCTCGGCGGCCACGGTCCCGCTTGAGCCGGTCGTTGGAGTCGGCGCGCGTGTGGAATTAGGCCCCGACGAACTGGGGGCCGCTGGGCGGCGTGGCCAAATGGTACGGCGAGACGCGCGAGAAATACTTGAGTTTCGTCGGAGAGAACCTGTCCGACAAGGTGGAAATCCACTGGACTGGCGCCAGGGTCAGGTCCCCCGGCGCCAAGAGGGAGCACGTCAAGTGGATCACCGAGAGGATTCGTAGGAAGCCGGTCTTCTGGCAGAACTGGGCTCTCGATCGTCACCCGACCGACCCTATCGAGGCTTGGCCCAAGTGGCTGTACGC
>CAZMPA010000061.1:0-321 GCA_964567915.1 uncultured Isosphaeraceae bacterium
GACTATCACTCGGACTGGACTGGATGTAGGGGGAAAGGTCAGCCTGGCCAACCGGATCCGCTTCGAGTCGATTTGGGCTGGCTACCTCGCATATCTCGACGACGTTCGAGGTGCTTCCCCTGAAGATCTCTCCCTGCGAAATCAAGACAGGTATCTCTGGGGACGGTCGGCCGCGCAGCAACTCCAGAGCGACATTCAGAACTGCTTCAACGTCACCAAGCCATAGCTGCAGGCAGAATGCGTCGACGGGGCAGGGCGACACCCCCCATGCGCCCAGTAGCCCCCCCCCATTAACCCGACAACAACACAAAATTTAACCCC
>CAZMPA010000061.1:331-10969 GCA_964567915.1 uncultured Isosphaeraceae bacterium
GTCTTTTTTGGGCATTCATTTTCACTCACGGGGCGGGCCCTTTGGGCGTGGGCGGGTGGCAAGGGGAGAGGGCTCCTGGGAAGTCAGCTGTCAATCGGGGATTGGAATGGCGTCCAAACGCTGCACCTCCAACTGCCGGCACTTCTTGCAGCAGTCTGCCAACGCGGCAAGGAAGGCGTCGTCGTTGGCATCCGCTGCTGCCTCCGCATCGCTGTCCGCGTCACACAAGGCATCTGCGTGACTCGCGACGCACTCAATGGCGGCATCCTTCTGCGCATCAGCACATGCCACGAGCGCTTCGGTCTGCTCGTCGGCACACTCTTCAAGCTCCTCGTCCATGAGGTGATCAAAGATCAGGGCGGTACCGCCGATCATGAGACCTCCGATGGGACCAGCAAGCACCCCTATGAACAACGCGCCCCCACCGGAGATCCATCGCGTTTCCTGCAACCCCGACGCGCAGTCCTCATAGGCATCATTGGCGCTTTGTTCGCAGTCAGCTCGGTCGGCATTCGCTGCTTCGATGCACGCATCACGCGCGTCGTCCGCATCGTCCTTGGCGTCGCTGTAATCGTCCCGAATCTCGGCGAGTCCGTTCTGCCAGTCTTCAAGAGCCTCATCGAAGCAGTCTGTGTCGACGTAGTCCTGTGGGTCCTGTGGATCCTGCCACGCACACGGCACCAGATACCAGTCGTTGCACCAGGCGTCGCCGGCCGGAGGCATCGGCCAGTTGTCCGGCCCGGTCCAGTTGCCGCACCCACCGCCGGTCGCCGCATAGGTCTCGTGCAGAACCGTGCCGGTGGGCGTCCATCCGAACGACACCCACTCGTCGCCGGTCGTGGTGATGGTGCCGCTGTAGATAGTCAGCCAGACCGCAGCCGACCCCCGGTCGGTCGTGACGAACCCCGACAGACTGGTGTAGTGGAAGTCAGTCTCCAGGAAGTACTGCAGCTCCGCCTGCGTGAAGAAGCCCGATGCCACCGCATCCTGAGGCGATCGCGTGAAGACGTACTTGACGTCAACTTCGAACGTCTCGCCCCATCCGTTGTGCCCCGAGTAGACGCCCTCCTCATGAATCACCTGATCGAAGAAGAACAGTCCGCCGTCACGGACCAGGGGCGCATCGAAAAGAGCGTCCCAAATCTTGCCCCGCTCGCCGACATAGGGGGTTGGCGCCTGGAGCCCGAACGCATGGCCCCCCGGCGCATGGACTTGCCCCTGGACGCTGCCCGCTCCGCACATGGCTGCCAACGCCATCGCGCCGATGGTTCGAAGAATCTTCATGAATAGGCTCCTGTCTTTCGGTCTGTGGTCCCAGCGAAGGCGGGCCACCATGTCGCCCGCTCAAACCGTCAGGCGTGAGGCGATCCCGCCGTCCGCAATGAAACGCGGCCTGTCCCCCCGCAAGGGGGGGACGGAAGGATGCCTTCTCCGCTCCCTCGCTTGCGGGGGAGCTGTCGCGCAGCGACTGAGGGGGTGTGTGCTGATGCCAACGGCGATGCTGTCACCACTCCCCCCTGGCTGGCTGCGCCAGCCCTTGCCCCTCCAGGGGGGACAGGCGGCCGCGGGCCTACTGCGGCAAGGCCCCCTGAAGACTTGGGCATGCCGTACCCTGCCGGCGGAGAAAGGTGCGCGTGCCTCACCACTTTCAAGACCACCATGTCACAGCACGATTGCATGCCAGCGCGTCGTGGATGCGCACCGCCCTCGGAGCGGTAGAGCCATCGCACCTTGCTTTCCCGCACCTCAACGCATCGGCCAAACAACGGATCCGCGCGGCGTGGATCGTCGCGGCACTCGGAATCGGGAACTGGGCGATCTTCACAGCCGTCACGGCCATGCTCACGCATCACCTGAAGCCCAGCGAATTCGGCTGGTACGGCTCCGCCATCGCTGCGTGCAGCCTCGCAGTCACCGCCGCCACACTTGGCCTTGAAAAACTTGCCATCAAGGCGATTCCAGTGTTTCGCTACCACGGTCAATTCGGCCGCTGGAAGGGCTTTCTCGCATTCGGCACGGCCACTTCGCTTGTATTCGGCGCCGTGCTCGGCGGGATCGCGTACGCAGTGTGGTTGCTGCTGAATCACCCCACCGCTGAATCGGCGGAGCTCTTTCTCCGCCTGATGTACTTCCTGCCGGCCATGGCCCTCTTCATGTTCCTCTACGAAGTCTGCTCGGCCAACGACTTCAATATCCGAACAGCCCTCGTCTATCGGCTGGCCGTCCCTGCGGTCATGGCAGCCACCATCTGGGCCATGATCGACCACGACGGTGACTCATTCACCATGCTCGACGCCGGCCTGGCCTACGGCCTCAGTTGGGTCATCGGATTGATTGCCATCCTCGTGTGGGCAATCCGATCAACGCCGCCGCCCGTCTTCCGAGCCTCACCGGTCGCCATCTCGGCGGGGCGTTGGATTCTCGGCGGATTCGGCTTTGTGGGGTTCAGCTTGAGCATGATGCTCATTGGCGCAACGCCTGTGCTGGTGCTCACGGCCGTGCGGTCCGAAGCCGAGGCGGGGACCATGGCCGTCATTGTTCAAGTCACCAGCTTGTTGATCGTCTCCATCACGGCCGTCACGCGCGTATTCGCCCCACGCCTGGCCACGGCACTCGCCAACCAGGATGTGGATCTTGCGGCACGCGTCAGGCGCGTCATGAATCTCAGCATGCTCCCAATGGTGGCGATGTTTCTCATCGCGTGCATTGGATTCCATGACTCGATTCTGGGCGCCTTCGGCGCGCATTATCAGGATGCAGGCCTCGCCCTGACGATCACAGCAGTCGCCATCGCACCGCAAGCGTTCGCCTACCTCGCACCGTGGGAGTTGCAGTTCCGGGGCCAGCAGCGATTTGTCCTGCTCGTCGCCGCGCTGGGGGCAGGCGTCGGCATCGCCGCACTGAGCGTGCTGGCCTGGTGGCAAGGCATCGTGGGGGCTGCGGTCGGGCAGTTGATCATGGTTACGCTCATCTTCCTGCCAATGCTGATTCGCACGAGACGCCTTCACCGGATTCTTGTGCGGCAGGCCGCCGGTTCGTGAACACGCACCGCCATCTCAGCGTTGGCTCGGCGATCGGCATCTGCGCGGCGTCCATGATCGGATCAGGCATCTTCACGATCACCGGCCTGATTGGGCCATCGCTTGGATCGGGCACCAACATCATCCTCGCCTGGGTACTGGGCGGCGTGCTGTCGCTTGCGGGCGCACTCACCGCCGCGGAACTGGCCGCCAATCGCCCCGTCCCGGGAGCCCTCTATGTGGCAGCCCGCGAGACGCTTGGCCCGCAGATGGGGTTTGTGAACGGCATCGTCACCGTGCTCGTCGGGTACATCGCGGCGAGCGCCTTCATCGCGGCCGTCCTGGGGAGTTACGTGGAAGCACTGATCCCAGGCCTGCCACCGATGCTCACGGCGGTTGTGCTTGTCGCAGGATTGACAACGCTGCACGCCAGATGGCTCAGGTCGGGCGCCCGCGTCAATGACGCCATGGCGGCCATCAAGATTGCGGTGCTCTTCGTCTTTGCCGCCGCTGGCCTGCTCGTCTCACCGGCTGCCCCAGTTGAAGCAGTCTCCGCGTCCGCGGCGCCACCCCCCTGGTCGGCCGCAGTGGGTGCCGCCGTCGTGTCGATCAGTTTCGCCTATCTCGGGTGGAGCGCCGCCGCCGACGTAGCAGGAGAGTTGAAGCGGCCGGAGCGATCCATTCCTTTGAGCATTCTGGGCAGCGTCGCATTGGTGACGGCGCTCTACGTCCTGGTCAACGTCGCCTTCCTGCGAGCCATCTCGCCCGCAGCCATGATCGATCCGGCGACAGGCGATCCCATCGCTGACATTGGCGCTGCGGCGGCGACGGCGCTGTTCGGCGAATCTATCGGCACACTCATGACGCTCGCCATCGTCGCCATCCTGCTCTCTACGCTCAGCACGATGCTTTTCACCGGTGGCCGCGTCCTCGTCTCAATGGCGCAACAAGGCGAAGCACCACACATGCTCACTCGGCACGGCCGCCACGGCGCCCCAGCTGCGGCCATCTGGCTGCAGGCGATTCTCATACTGCCGTTCATCATCCTTCCCACGCTGGGCGGATTGCTTGAGTACATCGGACTGCTCATCACGTTTGCCGCATCCATGTCAGGTTTCGCCGTACTGGCCCGGCGTTGGCGCGGCGAGGCGAGGTCGTGGAGCATGCCGCTGCATCCGGTTCCGGTCGCCGTGTTCCTGTCGCTTTCCCTCTGGCTGGCCGTCAGTGCCGCTATCGATTCGCCTATGACAGCGGTGTACAGCGCCGCCACCCTGCTCACCATCGTCGCAGTCAGACCGCTGTTGGCACGTCGAAGCTAAGCCAATCGAGCAGTTTCAGGACGCGTGACGCGCCGCCCGCATCACGCTTGTCCATCAACGATGGTGCTGCGAATGATCCGAGCATCGCCGCCCGTGATCATCGCCGCAGGAAGGTTGGCCGCGTTCACGCCTGCGAGCAGTGCATGCGAGAGGTCCACAACCGCCAGGTCGGCAGCGGACCCCGTCTCGATGCGTCCGGCCCGAATTCCGAGGGACGCCGCGCCGCCATGCGTGGCCATATCCAGCAGAGGCACGTCTATATGACCGCTGGCATCGATGCATGACCCGCGGCGACCATCACGCAGCCGTTGCCCGTACTCGCACAGCCGCATCTCTTCGAGCATCGAAATCCTCGCATTGGAGTCCGTGCCGAGGCAGATCGACGCTCCGCTCGCCCGCATGCCGATGACGTCAGCGATCCCGTCGCCGAGGTTGGCTTCGGTAAGTGGGCACAGACAGACATGCCCCCCCGTCGCCGCATAGGCGGCCATGTCCTCAGCACTCGTGTGCGTGCAATGAACCGCCGTCATGTCCGGGCCGGGGTCCAGCCGCTCAAGCACCAGTTGCATGGGCGTACAACCATGGACCGCAAGGCATGCCTCGATCTCCGCCGGCTGCTCCTCCAGATGCAGATGCACAGCGAGCCCGCGGCGGCCGGCCTCGGCGCGAACCGCTGCAGCAATGTCAATCGGTACAGCTCGTAGCGAATGAATCACAACTCCGATCGACTGTCTGGGTGATCGGCATGCCTGCTGCGCGCGGTCGAACGCAGCCCACCAGGTGTCGAGATCGCCTCCGTCAAAGCGTTGCTGCGCGCCTGCGAGCGGTTGTCCGAATCCCCCAGCGAGGTACAGCGCATGCAGGAGCACGATGCGCATCCCAGCTTCGTCAGCGGCGGCCAGCACCGCTTCATCCAGCGCGAAGTCCCGTCCCGCGTCGGAGTGATGGATGTAGTGAAACTCTCCCACACACGTGATGCCTTCTGCCCGCATCTCCTGAAAGGCGCGAAGGCTGTGCAGATGCGCCGACTCCGGCGTCAGCGTCTCAACGAGTCCGTACATCGCTTCACGCCAGGACCAGAAGTCATCTTCGGGATTGGTGAAGACTTCGCCCCTGCCGCGGAGACCACGCTGGAACGCATGACTGTGCGCGTTGACAAACCCGGGAAGCACAGCGTCGTTTGGATCAGAGGGGGGCCCTGCTGCGGCCCGGACATCCACAATGTCACCACCAACGATCTCAATCTCAACCGCCTCCCGAAACGCCCCGTCGAGCCAGACATACTTCGGCCGCAGCACGGTGCTCATGCAACACCACCGCATCTGGCCGCAATCAGCCGGCTCATGAGGTCCCGCGAACGCTTCATATCCTCAATCGGGACGTACTCATCGGGCCGATGCGCCATGGCGATGTCGCCCGGACCGAACAACACACACTCCAGCCCGAGCCGGCTAAGGTGCCCTCCGTCGCTGCAGTAGGACACGCCGATGTCCTGATCCTGCCCAACCAGCGCCCGGCAGGCCACTTCGATCTCGGCGCCCCGCCGCGTGCACATTGGCGGATTGTCGTTGTAGAGATCAAGCGACCAGTCGAGTGGCCAGTCCTGCAGCGCCGCCGCGACGGCCGCGTGTATTTCGGCAAGCACGGCCTCCGCTGACTGGTCCGGGAGCACACGAAGACCACAGTCGACGGAGGCGGCGTCGGGGATGACGTTCCACGCCGTGCCCCCAGCGAGCCGAACGGGCGCAAGTACCGGATGCGGCACCCGGCTGAACGCCGCAGATTCGTCGCTGCGGACAGACTCCAATCGCGACCGTTCGTCGTCCATCGTGCCGAGCACACGCCGCAACCCTTCAACCGCGTTGACACCGCTGAGCGGCGTGCCGGTATGGCCCGTGGCGCCGCGTACCGTGATGGTGAACTTGAGATGGCCCTTGTGAAGTCGCACCACGCGCAAGGACGTCGGCTCTCCAACCACGCAGGCGGTAGGGAGTGGCGGCAACGACGCGGCCTGCTCAACCAGCACGCCAGCCCCGACCGATCCGAGTTCCTCATCGCTCGTGAGCACCAGAGCAAGAGGCCGGTCCAGACTGCGGGCCTCCATCATCAGATTGGCGGCCATGGCAACAAATCCGGTCATGTCGCAACTGCCGCGGCCGTACCAGCGGCCATCCTTCTCGAGCAGGGTGAACGGATCGCTGCTCCAGCCCGCCCCGGCCGGAACGCAGTCGATGTGGCCGGACATGGTCAACCCGCCCGCAGCCCCCTCCGGCCCGGCGATCGCAATCAGATTGTCCCGGCCCTCCCCTGCCCCGCGGCATAGGTGAACGGCGCATCCCGCATCCTCAAGCCGCCCGGCCACAACCTCCAGCGCAGGGTTGCACGGTCCACCCGACGTCTTGTCGATCGCCATCAGGTCTGCGAGAAGTGCTCGGTCGGCTGCCAGTCCGGTAGGCTGCTCGGTCATCGGGGCAGGATACCGCGTGCCCCGCCGCCCCCGAGATATCAGGCCCTCTCCAGGAAGGATTCATTCATGCCCGCTCGCAAGAAGCCCGTTACTCCGGAAGATCTGGAGCACATCATCGTTCCATCGCAGCCCCAGATTTCGCCCGACGGCGAAACCGTGCTCTACTGCCGCCGGCACGCCGGGCCAAAGAACACCAGGGTGACCAACCTCTGGGCCGTCCCGCCGACGGGCGGGGCACCTCGCATCATGACCAGCGGCGACAAGGATGGCCACGGGCGGTGGTCACCGGACGGCTCCCAGATCGCCTTCATTTCAGGGCGTGGCGAAGGCGGACAGCAGATCAGACTGCTCCCCGCCAATGGCGGCGAGTCACGCGCACTCACGTCGCTTCCTGAAGGTACCTTCATGAACTTCAAGTGGTCGCCCGACGGACGCTCGATCGCCTTCCTCTGGCGAGCCGCCGATCCCGATTGGACAACGGAGGCAAAGGACGCCAGAAAGGCGTCCGGCGCCAGCGAGCCACCCCGCGTCGTCACGACTGGCTGGTACCGGCTGGACGGTGATGGGTACTTCCTGCAGCGGCGGTTCGCACTCAAGGTTGTCAATGTCCAGACCGGCGAGGTTCGCACGGTGTGGGACAAGGACGGCCTTGGGTTTGTCTCCTACGACTGGTCGCCCGACAGCCGCACACTCGCCATCGCGACGGTCAGGGGGAAGCGGGCCTTCATGCGCTGGAACCGCACCGAGATCCATCTGCTCGATACCGCGACCGGGCGGTCCACGCCGCTTGACTGGCTTCCTGAGGGCCCCAAGGACACGGTGACGTGGTCACCCGACGGAACGAGACTCGCCTGGTCAGGAAGAGAGGGCACAGACGGCAGCTACTCGACCAGGAATCTCGAACTGTGGGTATGCCAGCCTCGAAAGAAGGGCTCCGACAGGTGCCTTTCGGGCAAAACCGACTTCTGCCTGATGGCTGCGACGCTCGGCGACACCGCGGAAGTGTCCTTTGAGGCATCCATCCAGTGGACCCGGGACAGCAAGGCGATCCTCGCTCGCATTGGCACCGAGGGAGCGCAGCAGGTGTACCGATTCAAACGCGGAGGCGGTCAGCCCACCCCGCTCACATCCGGCCGAGCGATCCACGACCCCGGCAACCTGTCCGCCGATGGTCGTCTGCTCACCGTCATGATTGACACGCCGACCGCGCCCCCGGAGGTGCACGTCATGGACCTCAAGGCGGGATCAAAGCCTCGCAAGCTCACCGACGAAAACGCCGAGCTCCGCAAGACACGCACGTTTGCCAAGCCGAAGTCATTCTGGATCACGTCCGAAGATGGCACACGGGTCCACACCTGGATGCTCACGCCACCCGGCGTCAAGAATCCACGTCGAAAGCCGACCGTGCTGCAGATCCACGGAGGCCCGCACGCCCAGTATGGCTACTCGTTCTTCCACGAGTTCCAGTGCCAGGCCGCGCGGGGCATGGTCGTCGTGTACTCCAATCCACGTGGTTCCAAGGGCTATGGTTGCGACCATTGCGGAGCCAATCGCGGCAACTGGGGCAGCGCCGACTGGGTTGACATCCGCGCAGTCATTGACTGGATGCGAGCGCGGCCCGAGGTGGACCCCAACCGCATGGCCATCATGGGTGGCTCGTATGGTGGGTACATGACCAACTGGGCAATCGGGCACACCAACGAGTTTGCCTGCGCCATTACCGACCGGTGCGTCTCCAACCTCGTGAGCATGGAAGGCAACAGCGACTTCATGTCCAAGCCGGACAGCTACTTTCCGGGCAACGCCTGGGACCGCCCGGAAGACCTGTGGAAGTGCAGCCCCATCCGCTTTGCCAACAAGTGGAAGACGCCGACGCTCGTCATTCACTCCGAGGGCGATCTTCGATGCAACGTCGAACAGGCCGAGCAAGTGTGGACCGCGCTGCAGCTTCGAAACATCCCCTCGCGGTTTGTCCGGTACCCCGCGTCGACCAGTCACGGCATGAGCCGCGGCGGCCCGACCGACCTGCGGATCCACAGGCTGCACGAGATACTCACGTGGCTCGATCGCTACCTCGGAAAGGGGCGTACAAAGCGATGAGCGTTGATCTGGCACCCATCTTTGGACGCAACCGCGACATCCTGATCGGCATGGTGCACGTCCACGCGCTCCCGGGCACGCCAGAGAGCACGGCAGATCCGGCGGCGATCGTCCGTCAGGCCGTGGAGGAAGCGACCGTGCTTGCCGAAGCCGGCTTTGACGCGGTCATGCTTGAGAACATGCATGACACACCGTACATGCTGCGGGATGTCGGACCCGAAATCGTCGCATGTATGACGGCCGCCTGCGCCGCCGTGCGGGCCGCCGTCGATGTGCCTCTTGGCGTGCAGGTGCTTGCCGGCGCCAACCGCGCAGCGCTGGCCGTTGCGCATGCTGCGGGCGCCCAGTTCATTCGCGCCGAGGGATTCTGCTTTGCGACTGTCGCCGACGAAGGCCTCATGCTGGAGGCGGACGCCGGCCCGATGCTTCGCTATCGCCGAGCTATCGACGCCGAGCACATCGCCGTTCTTGCCGACATTCGCAAGAAGCACAGCAGCCATGCGATCACGGCGGATCTGGCAATCGCCGACTGGGCCCACGGCGCCGAGTTCATGGGAGCGGACGGCGTCATCGTCACCGGCGACGCCACCGGAGACCCGGCCGATCTCAGCGAAGCGAAGGCGGCCGCAGCCGCATGCGGACTTCCGGTGTTCGTCGGCAGCGGCGTCAGGGATGACAGCGTTCGAGCCACCCTTGATGCAGCCCACGGCGTCATCGTGGGCAGCAGCCTCAAGCAGGACGGCGACTGGCGACAGCCCGTTGATGCGGATCGAGCCACGGCGGTCGTCAACGGCCGCTGACCTCCACGAATCCCCATTCTCGCTGGAACACCCCCCGCAAGGCTCCGTACAGGCTGCCACACTGCCACGACTTTTCATTGATCCCGATGTCCGAGATCACTACAGTCAGGCGGCAACGACCCTGTGCAGGAGAGTGTCACCATGCCCCGTCTCACCACCCTCGCGGTGGCTGCAGCAGCGGTTCCAGTCGCCGCAGCCCACGCCGAGTATTTCTCTGTCGGCCCGGTCCCCGCAGACGCGCCGCAGGGGTTCTCACAGGTCTTTACCAAGCACGTCGAGGTGCTGGGCACGCACGTCTACGCCTCCAGCAACACGCCCAACTCGAAGGTCCTCCACTGCGCCAACATTCTGGCCCAATGGATCGACAACGACGAAGACGGTGTGCCGGACGACCCAGCGGTCAATGCTGACATGGTTGCCATGCACGCCTCCATGGTCATGTGGCCCAATGAGCAATCGATGGAGAATGCCGAACCATGGGAGATCATCCCGGACTGGTATTGGGACGAAGGCGCGCTGCAGGGGCTGTTCGGAAATGAGACCAATCCGGGGTATCCGGGGAACGGCGAGTTTGACGCGACCTGGAGGAGTGCCTGCACCTGGTGACGTGGGGCGGCTTCTCCCGGACGTATCCCAATGTCTTTGGCGAGTTCCACGGCAGCGACATTGCCGATCAGATGGACGCCGTCATCTCGGGCGGCTGGTACCACTATGGAGGCCCGACCTGCGACTACGCATGCAAGGTCACTGAGTTTCACTACTGGGCCCTCACGTCCATGCTCGGCGCGCAACACTACGCCTGGCGGATCCCCGATATTGCGGACGAGTGGGAACTCCCAACCGCCGCGCTCATGCAGCAACATGCCGCAGGCACGGTCGCCATCCTGAGCAACCCGGCGAACAACCAGGCCACCGTGCTCCCTGACGGTTCC
>CAZMPA010000062.1:0-10947 GCA_964567915.1 uncultured Isosphaeraceae bacterium
CATCGGCCCCCTGCTCGACCGCCCACTGGATACCCACCTGCTCGATGGAGGCTGGATCGTCCTGATACCGCTGCAACCGCTTCTGCAACCGAGCGGGGAATGTGGTCCCGCCGGCCAGGTCGGCCATCCGCCGCATCGTGGCCAGGCTGGTGATCGGCATCAACCCGGCGATGATCGGGCACGTGACGCCGGCCAGGTCGCATCGCGCCCGCCAATCGAAGAAGTGGCTGTTGTCGGTGAACAACTGGGTCGTGATCCATGCCGCGCCCGCATCGACCTTCTGCCGCAGGTGTTCCATGTGCACGAGTTGGTTTGGCGTCTCAGGGTGCCCCTCCGGGAAACCAGCCACGCCGATACCGAACCCGCGGGGATCCGCGTGCCCCCCGGACTGATTGAACCGGTCGATGTGCCGCACCAGATCGGCAGCGTGTGGGAAGGCGTCGGGCTGGCGAGACGGCCCTTCCGCGGGCAGGTCACCTCGAACCGCGAGGATGTTGCTGATCCCGTGCCGCGCATACCGCTGAAGGATCTCGTCGATCTCCGCCTCGTTGTGCGACACGCAGGTCAAATGCGGAACCGGGTCGAGCCGCCCCTCATCCTGCAATTGCACGACCAGATCGTGAGTTCGGGTCCGCGTGGATCCGCCAGCCCCGTAGGTCACCGACACGAATGAGGGCTCCAGTTCGGCGAATGCGTCCAGCCGGTCCTCAAGTGCAGCAGCAGCCGCCTCGCTGCTCGGTGGAAAGAACTCGAAGCTCACGGTTCTCCCATCCCGCGCCAAGATGTCGGCGATGTGCATGTGGCGATGGTAATGCAGCCGCAAGGATTGGTTTTCGCCGCCAGGCCACCACCCGGCCACGCGTCTACCATGCCGGTTATGCCGCCATCCGCAGACATCCCCAGACCCACCGTCAAGCGGCTGAGCATGTACCTTCGGACGTTGGATGTCGCTGCGGGCGAGGGCCGATCAACGATCAGTTCTTCGGCCATCGCCAGAGCGTTTGGCTTCACCGACGCGCAGGTCCGCCGCGACCTGGCATGTCTCGGCCAGACTGGCCGCCCGGGTGTGGGCTATCAGCCCGCCACGCTCGCAGCGAGGATTCGCAAAGCCCTTTCGCTGGACCGAACCTGGAATCTGGCCATCGTCGGCGCGGGCAAGATTGGCGCCGCCCTGATGGGGTATCCACGCTTCGCCGGAGGCGGCTTCCGCGTCACGGCGGCGTTTGACGCGGATCCCGAACTCATTGGTCAGGAGGTCGCAGGCACGTGCATTCAGCCGTTGTCGCAATTGGAGCGTGTGGTACGTGAGGCCGACGTAGATCTTGCCGTCCTCGCCGTCCCAGGTCCGGTCGCACAATCCGTGGCTACCGATCTGGTGAAGGCTGGCATTCGAGGCATCCTCAACTTCGCGCCCGTTCGGCTGCACGTCGATGTACCGGTTCAACCGATCGACCTGTCCCGTTCGCTTGAACAACTCGCCTTTGAAGTGTCTTCGACTGCCTGAGGGCCTCAGGTTGACTCGGCCACCGGCTCCGGTTCAGCCTCTGTGACTTTCGGCGTCTCGCCGTTTCCGAAAATTGCGGTGCCGACACGAACGATATTCGCGCCGCATTCAATGGCAACTTCGAAGTCGTTGCTCATGCCCATCGAGAGCAGGTCGAAACCCTCATCTCCAACACGGGTATGAATGTCGTCGAACAGTTCTCGGCCCCGCGTGAAAACTGGCCGTGTCGCCGCGGGGCCATCGCCGTGGGGCGCCATGCACATCCCCCCCCGGACACGCACCCCGATAATCGTGCTAAGCTCAGCGACCAGATGCGGCGCCGCAGCCGGCGCCACGCCAAACTTGCCCTTCTCGCCGGAGACATTGACCTGGACGAGCACCTCGATTGGGGGTGCGTCATCGCGGTGACAGGCCTGGATTTCCTCAGCGAGCTTCAGTGAGTCGACGCTGTGCACCAACCGGGCCGCACCGACCACGCGTTTGACCTTGTTTCGCTGCAAGTGGCCGATGAAGTGCCACCGAACGGCCTCGGGAAGGTCCAGATCTCCGTGCAATTCCCGCTGGCGTGTCCGAAACTCGTCAATCTGGCTGGCCAGGCGGACAAAGTGCTGCATCCGACTCTCGCCAAAGTCTGCATGTCCCTTGCGGTGGAGGATGCGGACCTGCGCCGGCGTCGCATTCTTGGTGACCGCAATCAGGTAGATCCGATTGGGATCCCTGCCGATCCGCTTCGCGGCCCCCGCGATGCGTTCCTTCACATTGTCGTATCGAGCGCCAACCCCGTCGCAACCGTCGTTCATGAAACGCCTCCACGCCGAGCATACGCTCCGAAGGCGATTCCCTCAAGCACTGATGGATCCGGGATGTGTTGTCTTCAACTCTTCGGGCGCGATGAATCGGCCTTCGCAGCGAGTTGGACCGGGGCTCCGTCCTCGCCCATCTGCGAAGCGACGAAGCGGCGGCTCGCTTCAATCTCCGCCGCCGTCAAGCCAGCCCGGTGCAGGTCTTCGTACGTGGTCTGCAGGCTGGTCAGAATCCTCATCGCGTCCTGCTGAACAGGCGTGTCGCCTTGCTGAAGCCACGCTTGATACGCCAAAGGCTCCGCATCCCCAGCGGGCTGATCCCGCCAACTCGCTTCGGCCGCCCGAAGAACGGTGCCCGCGTCGGTCAGCGTTCCAGGCTCGTTGCCCGTGCTGATGACGTCGGCGTAGGCCACCACGGCCCGCTGCACGAATCTCGGGTCGAGGCGTGAGCGAACGACCTGAATGAGCCCGCCGGCCGGGTCTGCCAGCGTCGGGGTCAGTTCGTTTTCCACGAAGCCGGCTCGGGCAAAGCGGCTCCCGCCAGATGGCCGCTCTGCGCCTTCGACGACCTCGATGCCGAGCTGCGCCAGGACTTCCGTCTCGACGAGTCGCCAGTTCAGATCTGAGGCAGCAGCTTCGAACTCGACTTCGCCGAGGTGCGATTCCGCAGCGACCAGTGTCGGGTCGTCTGGCGACGGACCGTTGGAAGGCAGCGGCACGAGCGCCAGTCGGTCCTGACCGGCATCGACCAACTCCATGTCCGCAGCCGTGAATGGTTGCGCGTCGCCTACATACCTCACGTCCACGCCGCGTGTGCTGTCGACACCGGCGAGCCTCGGATCGGCGCCATCACCCGAGACGGCCATCGCCCCGTCCACGAGCAAGTCGCCGCCGGAGACGATCGACGTCTGCGGCGACGCCTTCGAACCGCTCGGTGTCAAAATCGCCTCGGCCGCTCTCCGCTGAACAACGATGTTGGAACCGCGAAGCGTGAGATCACCCAGGGCCGTCATGTCGCCGACCGTCAGGTCTCCGCCCGCGTCTAGGGTGAGATCTCCGAGATAGGCGAGCCCCTGATTGCTACCGATCCGCAGGTCGCCATCCCGGGAAGCAATCGTAAGCGCGTCCCCGAAACCGTAGATTGATG
Source organism: uncultured Isosphaeraceae bacterium (assembly GCA_964567915.1). Classification (GTDB taxonomy): domain Bacteria; phylum Planctomycetota; class Phycisphaerae; order Phycisphaerales; family SM1A02; genus UBA12567. The sequence continues at coordinate 3,455 of CAZMPA010000062.1, forward strand.
GCAAGCCGCCCTCGAGTGCGTCGCGGCTCGAACCGTTCAGGGACATGTCGCCTGTTGCGGCAATCACGCCCGTGCCGGTTGCGAGCACCAGACGATCTGCATCGAGCGTCAGACTGGACACGGCTTCCACGCCGCCGATGTCGCCAGAAACGAGCAGTTCGCCACCTGCCGACGCCGTCAGCGGCCCACCGCCGTCAACTGCGGAGTTGAGCGACAGGTCGCCGCCGGCGTCCAGATCCAGACCCGCAGCAAGTTGCGTCCGCGAGCCACTTGCTCCGAATGCCATGTCTGCAAACGCCGAAACGGTCGTGTCTGCAGCAATGTCAATGGCGTCCACATCAATCGTCAGGTCACCAGTCGTCGCCGCGACGTCACCGCCGCCAAGCGTCAGGGCTGCGGCGGTCATCGCGACCTGGCCACCGGTCACGGCGCCAGAGGTCGTCATCTCGCCGCCGGCGGTCATCGTCAATGCGTCGTCCGCTGTCACATCCCCGAGCGTCATGTCGCCAGTGCTCGATGCATCAACCGAGTCGCCGGCCAGGTCGCCGGAGGCCATCAGCGACGCAGCGTCAATCATCAGTGTGCCCGTGGCGGTCACGTCAGCGACCGACACCGCATCGCCAGTCAGAGCGACCGCATCACCGCTCATGCCGCCGGAGGCCGTCACGTCGCCGCCGTTGATCGTAAGGTCGCCTGACGCGGTCACGCCCGCAACTGACATGGCGTCGCCCGTCAGGTTGACATCGGCTCCACTCATCGCGCCGGAAGCCGTCAGGTCGCCCGACGTGATCGTCAGGTCGCCTGCTGCGGCCGCGGCAGCCAGCGTCACGTCGCCGCCGGCGGTCATCGTCAAGGAGTCGTCCGCCGTCACACCCGCGAGCGTCATGTCGCCCGCTGCGTCAAGGCTCACAGCATCGCCCGCGAGTTCGCCAGTAACGTTCACTGAACCGGCGTCGACCCGCAGGTCGCCGCCCGCGCCAGCCTGCGACAGTGTCAGCACGCCGCCTGCGGCCAGGGCCACCGAATCGTCCGCTGTCACGTTTGCAAGCGTCATGTCGCCAGTGCTCAATGCATCGACCGAGTCGCCGGCCAGGTCGCCGGAGGCCATCAGCGACGCAGCGTCAATCATCAGTGTGCCCGTGGCGGTCACGTCAGCGACCGACACCGCATCGCCAGTCAGAGCGACCGCATCACCGCTCATGCCGCCGGAGGCCGTCACGTCGCCGCCGTTGATCGTAAGGTCGCCTGACGCGGTCACGCCCGCAACTGACATGGCGTCGCCCGTCAGGTTGACATCGGCTCCACTCATGCCGCCGGAGGCCGTCACGTCGCCGCCATTCACCGTCAGATTACCTGCGGCCGTCGCAGTGTCCAGGGTCAGCGCGCCGCCGGCAGCCAGTGTCATCGCGTCGTCCGCCGTCACATCCACAAGGGACATGTCACCGGAAGCTGCCACATCGACCGCATCTCCATCCAGCAGTCCGGTGGCCGTCATGGATCCGTCCAGAACGTTCACTGTGAGATCCCCACCGGCCTGCACGCCAGCAACACTCACATCACCGGTGTCTGTCGTGGCCAGGAGCGCCGTGCTTGTGGACAGGATGTCCGCGAGCGTCATGCCCGAAGCAGCTTGCAGGCTGACGGCCTGGCCCGAGAGCGTCTCTGCCGCGACGATTTCGCCGGCGTCGGCCGTCGCTTCCAGCGCGCCTGCCGCATCGACCGTCTGGTCGATTCGCAAGTCGCCTGTGCCCGCGTGCAGGGTAATGTCGCCCGCGCCGCGATCGGACATCGTCTTGAGGGTTCGTTCCGTAACGAGCGAGCCGCCTGAGAGCGCCAACTCGCCGGCCTCCAGATCAACTCGGGTCGTCAGCACGCCTGCGTCGGCCGAGAGATTGATCGCCTCTCCTGTAACCGCAGCGTCCACATCCAGATCTCCGCTCGTCGCAGTTGCGGCGAGCGTCGAGGAACTGGTCACCGCACTGCCGATTCCGATGCTGCCACCAGCGAGCGTCACGTCGCCTCCAGTCAGGTCGGCAGCCACCGCCAGATGCCCCTCAGTCGCTTCCACGTGCAGCGAACCCGCACTGTCCACACTCGAGTCGATGTGCACATCACCGGCTGCTGTCAGGGTGGCGACGCCGCCTGTGATCGTGTCGCCGATCGTCATATCACCAGCCGTAGAGGTCAGGGACACGGCACCGGTAGGCGCATCAATCGTTGTCGAGAGTGTCAGCGTGTCAACCGCCGTCAAGTTCACAAAGCCGTCGAGCGAGTCCGGCGCGACGTTCAGGCCGTCCCCAACGACCGTCAAGGCCCCAGCCGAGTCCAGACTGATACCGAACGCATCACCTCCGCCACGCGCCGTTCCGATCGCTTCAAGTGGCCCGCTGGTCGTCAAGTCGCCACTGGTTGACCGCAGTACGACGCTGGACGCCAGGATGCCGCCCGTGTTGTCAACCTCGGATCCACTCATCGCGAAGTTGCCGTCGACACTGAACGACCCCTTGTTATCGATGGCGCCGCCGGCCTGCAGGTTGATGCCTTGCCCCGTGGAGAACGACAGCGGCGTCTCGCCGCCCGCGGCGATGGACACATTGCCGTCGACATGCAGTTCCAAATCTTGCGTCGCGGTCGCCATGATCGGATCACCGGCGCCGATCACCGTCAGGTCGCCCGCGACGTACACCGACTGCACCAGATCATTTCCGTCTCCGTTGAACGCCAGATTGGAGCCGGCCGAAATGGTGAGTGAGCCCAGTTGGGCTTCGCCGCCACCAAGATCGCCTTCGATATCAGTAAGCCGCTCCGTAGACAGCGTGAGCGACGACACGCCGTCCCCCATGACCGCACCGACCGTCAGTCGAAGCGAGTCGCCACCGTGCAAGGTGGCGTGATCTTCCATACTCACGCCGCCGACCAGCGTGAGCGTGTGCGCTTGCACGCGTTGCTCGGCGTCGTCGATGGCCAATTGAATGTCGGTGGAGACGAGGGTGGCCACATCGTCAATCGTCAGCGATGACTGCATCCGCAGCGCCTCGGTGGAGGCAAGCGTCAAGGCACCGGACACGCTGCTGAGCGTCTGTCCTTCAGCCACGCCAACCCGCCCGAACTGGCCACCGCCGACGATCGCGGTCGAGAGGTCTGCGTAGTCGACGGGCGAGAGCGGATCGGCCGATGCGATGACTCGCGTACGACCCGACGCGTCGATGACGAGCGCTCCGTTCTGATAGCTCGATGAGTTTGCCGTCTGCCGGACAATCGGCAGGAATTCGAGGGACGCGCCTCTGATGGTCACGTCGCCGCCATTGCCGCCCCAGGTGCCCCCATTGGCAACGAGGGCGACTGGCTGGCCGGCATACACGGTGCCGTTGGTGGACTCAAGCAGAATGGTCCCGGCATCGGCAACGCCGAACCCACCGCCACCGCTGGTATCGATACGGGCCGCGTCGTCGAGGACTGTGTTGGCGAAACTTCGAAGGGCCACCGAACCACCCTGGCCCACCGCGCGGGACAGGCCTTCGTGCACGACCGCCGACCCGATGAGGCTGATCGTGCCGGCACCCGACGTCGAACTGACGTCGATGAGGCCGGCCGACCCGACGTCTGGATTGTCCATGGAAGTCCAGACCGCGCCGCCCTGCGCAACGATGTCCACGTCACCACCGGCCGCGTGAATCTCGCCGTCGTGCTGAATGGCCAGGCCCAGCATGTCGCCCGCAGCCAGCGTGACGCCGCCACCGGCCCCGGCGTTGAGCGATCCACTGTTGTGGATAGCGGGATCACCCGACTCGATCGTCGCCGTCTGGCTTCCGGCCTGCGGCGTGTAGTCAGCGTTCATGTCGCTGCCGTCGATCTCGACGCTGATGCGACTGTTCATGAGGTCCTTGAGGATGACTGTGTCACCAACCGCCATCACAATCATGCCGGCGCTGAGGTCGGACGTGTTGACAACGCGGCTCCCGATCAGCGACACATGCGTGGCACCATTGAGCGTCCCGTGGAACTCCACGGATCCGGGGCCGACATCAAACGTCAGGGAGTCACCCGACAGGAAGTCCTCGTTGGTCACGGCCGCGGCTGCGGCGTGCATGCTTGAGGCATTGATCACCGAGTTCTGGCCAAAGATGACGCCCGCCGCGTTCACGACATACACGTGTCCCGTCGATGCGTTGAGGATTCCGTCGATCTGGGTCGCGCCCGAGCCGACGACGCGGTTCAGGACGCGATAACCATCCAGGCCGAGGAAGTTCAGTGATTCGTTCTGCGCGAGGTTGAGGCCTTGCCAGTCGATGATGTGACGGTTGAGCGAGACGCCACTATCGAGCAGCACATTGGTCACGTCGCCGAACTGATAGATGCCGCCCCCACCCTGCGGAGTGATGAACTCGCCTCCGGTCGGTGTGCCAAGCGCACTGGGCGCCACCAGCCCAAGGCCGATCGAAGCGATCCCACCGGCCGCTCGTCGATTCATCTCTTGCATGCTCATCTCACTGCTCACGTGGTTCCCGGACATTCGCCCGTTCCCAATCCATCCGGGCCGCACAGGGTGCAGCCCTCTCAATCTACCCCCCATCCGCCCAAATCAGAAGGACAAGCTGGCCTGAACGTACAGGCGGTTGTGTCCTGAGTCATACAGACCGTTCTCAAGGGCCCGCAGGGCCCAACCCCAGTCGACTCGAATCTGAAGATTCCGCTTGACGACCAGCTCCATGCCGATTCCGGTCGACAGAAGCGTCTCATCGAATTCGCCGGGCGTGTCACCATTCTCGGTGAGCCATGAGTAGTCGACAAAGCCGAGCAGGACCAGATCCCAGTCCGGCCGCCCATATACGTGCTGCGGAGCGCCGCGGAACGGCTCGCCGAAGAGCGAACCAGCCTGTGGTTCGATGTCGAATGTGCGTGGCAGGTGGAAGCGGTACTCGCCGCTGAGATTGATGGCGTTGTCGCCGGCAGCGACCGACACGGGGTAGCCTCGATTGGTCCCGGGGCCGCCCGAAACGGACTGGAACTGTGGCAGCAATCGACTCCCGAATGCGTATTGGCCCGAGAAGTTCACCAGCACCTCATGGGCAAGCGTCGAACTGCGGGGTGTTGTTGGATCGGACCAGGCATCGACGTCCAGCAGGGGCTCGAGATACGTCGACATCGTGGCAGACCAGTTCAATCTCGCAAACTGGTTGGCCGGGTCGAATCGGTTGGTCACGAAGCCGAGCCGGGCGAGCGTCTGGTCGCTGTGCGACGTCACGTTGCCCTCCATCCCGATACTGCCTCGGAAGTTTGACCACTGCCCACCGCGATCTAACTGCAGCATTCCGTACGGGACAAGAAACGACGCCTGCTCCTGAAGGTCAAAGCCCAGCAGGTTGTTGCTGGCGCTCAGGTGTTGAAGGCGAAGGCCGCCGACCACGTCCATGAAGAATGGCCCATCCTGATACACGTTGAGCCGCAGGTCACCTCCGCCCGCCCACGAGTACCCCGTGAACGAGTTGGCGAATCCGGTCACACCGAACTGATCTGCCACGTACTGGCTCCATGAGCCATTGATGCCCCAGCGGAGCCGCCCGTCCAGGCCGAGCGGTGCTTCGTAGCTGCCAACCACAGCGTTGGTATCGGCGTTGCTCGATGTGACATACTGGATCGAGAAGATGTCGTCGTTGTTGGTGAGCTGCGTGTTGACAAACCCGAGGCGGAATCGCTGGTAGCCCTCCATCTCGGTGCCCGTGTTGCCGTACTGGAACCAGAGGGTCCATGGCTTGGCTTCGGCGACCCGATACGTCAGATAGGCGTCGCCCGGCTCGCCGTCGTCGGGTGTTGTGAGTTCCACTGCCACCGGCGCGCCCTCTCCGGCGATCGGAGGCTCGACATTGCGGTTCACCAGCGAGTTCGTAATGCTGCCCTCGATGTCACGCCCAGGATGCCGGCTCAGGAAGTACAGGTAGTCGTCGAGTTCCTTGCGGCGAAGCAGCGTGCCGTCTTCGCCGTTCTCCCCCGCCTTCAATGGAGAGCGGTCGGCAATACGCTGGTGCGCGGGGTGATTGATCCTCGCTTCGTCGTCGACGCGGTCGCCCGATGCGACCGTCCGGACCTCCGCGACCCGGCCGACTGTGACGACGAGCGTCAGCTCGGTGCGATCGCCTCGCAGGTCCGCGCCGGCGTCCGGCCCAGACGACGGAATCTGAGCAGGAAGCGGCTGCACGCCGACCCCGACAAGGTCCTGCGCCACCAGATGGCCGCCGATCGCGTTGCCGATCGCCAGAATGGCGGAGGCGTCGTACCGCATGGGTCCCGCTTCGTTGAGTTCAGCCAGCGTCACGACGTGACTGTCACCCGCGTCGGTCCAGCCGTACTCGTCCGCGGTCAGCGCGACCCGAATCCACTCGAATGAGGACGCCGGTGGCAGTTCGCGGTGCGGCGACGAATACATGATCTCGAACGGCCACGCGACGTAGTAGACGCCACCGTCGACCGACTCGCTCCTGGTAGACAGCGGCGGCATGCCCTCGGGCCGAGTTGGCGGCGAGAGTGTGAGCACGAGCATGCGTGTGCCGTCCGCCTCGTCGACGATCGCATCGCTGAGCCGTGTGTTGGTCATGCCCAATTCACGCAGGCGATCTTCCATGGCGTGCATGAGCACCCGCGTCGCTGACGGTCGCCACCCACGCATGGGGAACCGCTGCAAGTCCGTAAGCGGGATCTGGTCGCCCACATCGCTCCATCCGCCCTGAACGGCATCGTCCACGACTCGAAGCTGCGCCGTAGTCAGCGTGAACAACGAAGCCGGATCGCCCCAGTCATCATGACCGGGCGACCACGCAACGCGAACGCCGTCGATCTGTTCAATCGGCGGTGCACTCCGCACTGAGCCCGATGAGGCATCGCCCGCAGGTGCTGCTGCTGTCACAGGCGTAGCGGCAGGGGTGGGCGGAGTCGCTTTGGTCTTCGGGGCGGCGACCGGCGCAGGCTCGGGCGTGGTCAATGGTGCAGCTGCAACGGCCGGACCGCTGTAGGCCGGACCGGGCGACCTGGGCGCCTCGATCGCCGCGGCTGTGACAGCAGCGGCCATCGACAACGCAGTGCCGCCCGCCGGCAATGGCTCCAACTGGTCCGACACAGCAACCGTCGCGTCGCCGGCCGCAGCCGTCGCTGCGGCTGATACCGCGTCGACGACCGCTTGCACTGCATCCGGCGTCCACCGAGCATGCGGATCCCGCATGAGTTGCTGCAGGGGTGTGTCCGCGCCGGGCGACGCCAGCACGACGCCTCCACGGAGCGTCACCGCCGCGCGAACCGAGTGCAACAGGTCGGATGGCGCAGGCAATCCGGCGACATCGCCCGTCCAGTGAAGGGTGACGTCGGAGATGGACTGCGCCGCGGCTTGGTGCGCATGCAGCGGGACGAGGTCGTAGGGCAGCGATGTATTGGGCTTCAGATCGGGAAGAGGCACCTCCGCAAGAAACCACACGATGTGCGACGCGTTGGACCCCTCCCGAACC
>CAZMPA010000063.1:0-10894 GCA_964567915.1 uncultured Isosphaeraceae bacterium
CCACGGCTGCACGACCGGCCACCAGAAGAGCATCGCTGTGGCGAGGAACACTGCGTGTTCGGTCTCGTGCCACCCCCCGCTGCGGAGGGCGAGTTCATAGGCCGCCGGCAGGTGCCAGATCCACGTCGCGGCGACGAAGAGGGACCAGCAGACGACAGGATGCGTCAGTCGCGAGAACAGACTCCGAACGGTGGGGGATGCGACGAAGGGGCCGACCCACTCGCGGCGAATCGTGGCGGGGAGGCCTCGAAGCATCGGAATGCCCGGGCATCCCAGAAGAATGAGCGGTGGACCAATCATCATGAGCAGAACGTGCTGGATCATGTGCACCTGCAGCAGCAGGCCGCTGAAGGCGTCGAGGGGCGATGCGATCGCGAGCCAGCACACCACGACGCCCACCGCGAACGACGCGAACCGCCACGCCGGGATGTGCTGGGAAATGGAGGATGGCCGCCCCCGCCAGCCCCGCCAGTAGATGTACACCGCGGCGATGCAGAGGGCGGTCGGCCAGAACCCGACCGTCCACGAGGACAGGATGGCGCGCGTTGCGTCGGTCATGCCCGAAAGAGCCTACAGGCTCAGGAGTCGGGGAGGATTGGGGGGACCGGATCCTGCGTGGGCCGCGGATTCATGGAGTATCCGGCTCCGGGCTCATGCTGCCAGTCGTCAGTCATTGTGAGCAGGAACGCGGTGAGCGCCGTCGTCTCTTCGGGAGAAAGGTGCTTGCCGTAGGCGGGCATGTTGCCACCGCCCTGAATGACCTGCCGGATCAACTGGTCTCCGTTCAGCCGCGTCGCGACGTCGTCGAGCGCCGGGCCTCGTTGGCCACCTCGGCCGTCGAGCATGTGGCAATTGCGGCACTGCTTGTTCTGTAACACGATGGCGCCCTGAAGTTGCAGGGGCGTGCGGCCCTTGACGTACTCGGGCGGCGTCGGGATGCCGCTCCAGGCATCCATGACGGGCGACCAGGGTGCGACGTAGCCCAGATATGTCAGCGTGCCGAGCGACAACAACAGCGTCACGACAAAGACGACCGAGATTGGCCGCCGCCTCCAGTGCTTCTCGCCTCCTCCAGACAGGAATGGAAGCAGGAAGAGCGTGCCGACGGCGAGGATCGGGAACCCGATGATCAGGAACGTCTCCATGTACGGCGGAAGCAATGCCAGCACCGCGAAGATCGACTGGAAGTAAAAGTCGGGGCGAGGTGCGGTCTGGACAAACGTAGGGTTCGGTTCGCCAACCGGTCCACTGGGACCGAACATCATGGCGCAGAAGAACAGCAGGCCGAGCGTGAGCCCGCACGCAATCATGTCGCGGCCGGCAGCATTCGGGAAGAAGGGCATGCCCCGCTTCTTGACGAGGCTGTGGTACTTCTCCTCGTAGGTATCCTTTTCGACGAGCACGCCCGGCGTCGGCTTCTCGTTGATTCCGCACTTGATGACCAGCAGCAGGTGGAGCCCGATCAGTCCGATGAGCATGCCCGGGATCACGAAGACGTGCAGCGTGAAGAATCGGCTCAGTGCTTCGCCGCCAATAATCGGTCCGCCCAGAACAAAGTGCACAAGCCCCGGGCCAATCCAGGGCACCCGGCCCGCCATCGACATGCCGACACCAAGTCCCCAGTACGAGTCCTGGTCCCATCGCAATACCTGGCCGGTGAATGCCATGCCGAGCGTGCAGAAGAAGAGGAGGACGCCGCAGATCCAGGTGAGTTCGCGCGGGTACTTGAACGCGCCGAACAGGAAGACCTGGATCATGTGAATCGTCATGGCGGCCACCATGAGGTGGGAGCCCCAGACGTGCAGGGCGCGGAGGAACCAGCCCATTTCCGCCTGGAAGGTGATGTACTCAAGTGACTCGAACGCCTGTCCCGCGGACGGAACGTACAGGAGTGACAGCGAGATGCCCGTCACGATCTGACAGATGAAGATGACGAGCGTCATCGATCCGAAGACATACCACCACTTGGCGCTTCGGGGCACCGGGTGCGTCATGCTCGGCCCGACCACCTCGGAGAGGTGCAAGCGACTTTCAAACCACTGCAGCACGTTCTTCAACATGGCGTCACACCGACTCCTGCAGCGTAGGAAGACGGCCGGCCTTCACCTGAAGTGTGCCGCCCTTGATGCGTGTCTCGTACTCGTACAGGCCGCGGGGGGGTGGCCCGGCAGCGTGGGAGCCATCGGCGTAGTACACGCCGCCATGGCACGGGCACATGAAGAGGTTGCTCTCGGGGAACCACCGCACGGGGCATCCGAGGTGCGTGCAGTTGATGGCAAAGACGGTGAAGTCGCCGCTGTCCTCCCGCTTGACCCAGCAGGGTGTATCGGCGGTGTAGCCGTCCCATGGGGTTCGGAAGGGATTGACGTACGTGGCGAGTCGGGTCTGCCCCTTCGGGAACTTGTCGGCCTCGCCCAGGTCGGTCCACTTTTGCCATCCGCCCTGCTTCCACGGGCTGATGAGGTAGCCGACGACCGGGACGGCGATGAGCATCGCCGCTATGCCGTTGAGCACGGCGCCGATCCAGAAGAGAAAGCCGCGGCGTGATGGCTCAGGCCCGGACGGGTCCCCCATCATCGCGGGGTCAGGGGCGCTGCGATAGTCGAACTGTTCACCCATGAGTCAGTGCCTCGGTTGCGGACTGCGGAGGCGAGGGCCGGAAGCCGGGCTCATCGTTGCCCGTGGCTGGGTACGGCTGGCCCGGGAACTCGACGCGGTGCGAGGTGAGCCACGCGAGCAGGTCCGCCACTTGCGATGTGGTGAGCGGCGTGAGTCCCTCACGCTGCGGCACAGCCTTGCCGTTCAGATTGCCTTGCCAGTCGGGCATGCCGACGTCCGGTCGACCGCACACAATCGTTGCACGAATCATCTGGTCGCTCGCCAGGGCGAGAAACGCGCTGTCGATCGGACTGCCCGCCATGGCGCCCACGCCGTTCTCGCCGTGGCATGCGCTGCAGTAGGTGTTGAATGTCTTCTGCCCGCGGTCGACGTTTCCCGCGGGGCCTTTCCAGTCGATGATGGCAGGCGAGTCTGCGGCGTACGACGGTGGCGTCGTGGCCCAATGTGTTCGCATGCCGGAGACAACTTCGTCGATCTGCTCGTCCGTCATCCATCCACCGTTTCGAACGGCGTGGGGCGGCATCAGGGTGCCGGAGATTCCATCCGAGATGGTCGAGCGAAGCCAGTCGTCGGTGACGAGTGATTGATACAGCGGGTCATTCAGCGGTCGCGCCGGGCCCCAGGTTCCGTCGGCGCCGTGGCAGCCCTGGCAGTTGGTCGACCAGAGTGCGTCGAAGCCATGTACCGATGCGGGGTCCCCGCGGTCAACCTGTGGTGCCACGGGCTTCCCTGGCATCCAGTCGCAGCCGGCGGCTGCCGCTATTGCTGAGAGGATGGCGAGTCGCCTGATCACTCGTCTGCTCCCATCTCACGGGCGCCGGGGGTCTCGACGCCGATGCGTTCCAGATAGTGCCAGTTCTGCATGGTCCCGATCTTCTCGCTGCGGATGATCCACCAGCCGGCGACGACGCCGTACACAACCTGCGAGGCGACAAACCAGATCCACTCGATGTGGTCGCCCAGCGCGGGATTGACAATTGAGATGGAGGCCCACGTCAGCCCAGACCACATGAGTGGGACGAGCAACGCGGAGAAGAAAAGCCGCATGCGGGGAATGAGTGGGAGCGTCACGCCGTACAGCAGTCCGACACCGATCGACATGAAGATCTGGATGAGCACGCCGACGATCAGGCCTTCGGTTCGGAAGCTCGAAAGCTCCTCGATGGACATATCCGCATAGCCGGAGAGCATGGCGCCAGCGAGCAGGTTGACCGTATACCAGAGGGAGCCGTGGGTGATGAATCCCCACACCACGGCAAAGGCCGACATGACGGCGCCGCCGATGATCCCACCGACGATTCCGGCGGAGTACGGGTGGATTTCCATCGGAATGCGGGCGCGGTGACCCGTATCCGACAAGAGATGGTCGACACCACCCTCCTTGGGCGTGATCGGAGTTGGGTGTCGATCGGTCGCCGGGGCCGGCATTTCAGTTGAGTCCGGGTTCGAGTTTCGGAACCAGAGCACGATGCCGCACATCATGGTCACGAAGCCCACAACGGCGACTACCCAGTTGGTGACCAGCCCCGCCGCCATCAGTGTGAAGCCAAACGCCGTGAACATCGGTGAGGATGTCGGCTGCGGCAGCTCGATTCCGTGTTCGTCGTGTGGCTGGTCGTTCATTGGACTGGTTGGTTCCCGAAGATGTAGACGACGAAGAAGACGACGATCCAGATGCCGTCAACGAAGTGCCAGTACCACGACACCAGATCGACCTTGTCCAGATTGCGGGGCTTGACGTGTCCGAGCAGTGCCAGAACGAGGATGAGCGTCAGGACGATCAGCCCCATCGTGACGTGAAATGCGTGGAAGCCGACGAGCGTGTAGAAACAGGTGCCGAACAGGTTGGTGCCCATCCAGACGCCGTCATGGACGATCATTCCGTACCACTCGAAGCCTGTTCCCACAAGAAACTCGGCGCCGCACAGAACGGTGAGAGCCCACCAGAAAATGAACGCGCCCATCTTGCCGGCCCGCATGGAGCGGATGGCAAGCCAGATCCAGACGCTGCTGATAAGCAGAAAGATGCTGTTGAAGAGCACCTTGAGCGGAGCAATGGAGACTTCCAGGACGTCCTGCGGGTACGGACCGTTGATGTCCCGGCCGATGTAGAAGAGGTAGGCGGCGATGATCGTTCCGAAGAAGGCGATCTCCGAGATGATCATGCACGTGACACCGATCTTGCCGTTGGACATGCGGTCCTGCGGCGCAGCCTCGGGGGGCGCGAGCATGGCGGGTGCTGTCGTCATGGTCGTCGTCTCCGCATCACTCGTACTTCCAGTCCGGATCATCCGGATGCTTGAGATCCCAGAGCGGTCGTCGGCTGTGGACCACGGGGTCCTCGTCAAAGTTGTGGGCGGGCGGCGGCGAGGTGGTGGACCATTCAAGCGTCCATGCATCCCAGGGGTCGTCTCCCGCGACCCGGCCCCGATAGAGCGAGTGCAGGATGTTCCACGCGAACAATGCGAAGCCGACCAGTTGGATAATCACGCCGATGGATGTCAGGAGATTCCAGAACTCCCAGCCGCGATCCAGTTGATACGTGTAGATCCGCCGCGGCATGCCGAGCATGCCGGAGACGTGCATCGGGCCAAACGTCAGGTTGAACCCGATGAGGAGGAACCAGAATTGCCACTTGCCCACGCGTTCACTCAGCATCCGTCCGGTCACCTTCGGGAACCAGTAGTAGACGGCGGCGAGGATTGCGAACACGAGTCCACCAAAGAGCACGTAGTGGAAGTGACCGACGACGAAGTATGAATCGCTCACTTGCCAATCAAACGGGACGGTTGCCAGGAAGATGCCAGTGAGCCCGCCGAGGAGAAACTGGCAGAGGAATCCGGTGCTATAGAGCATCGGTGTATCAAAGCGGATCTTGCCGCCAATCATCGTCGCCACCCAGTTGAACATCTTGATGCCCGTTGGGACACCAACAAGCATCGTTGAGCCCATGAAGATGGCGTTGAGTGTCGGGCTGAGCCCCACGGCGAACATGTGGTGCGCCCATACGCCGACGCTGATGAAGCCGATCGCGACCGTCGCCGCCACCATGAGTGGATATCCGAAGATCACCTTGCGACTGAACACCGGAATGATTTCGGTGACAAAGGCGAATCCCGGCAAAATGAGGATGTACACCTCCGGGTGCCCAAAGAACCAGAAGATGTTCTGCCACAGCAGCGCCGAGCCGCCCGCCTGCGCATCAAAGAAGTGTGCGCCGAGCAGCCGGTCGAAGAGCAACATGATCTGGCCGGCGGCAAGAGGTGGGAGCGCCACCACAATGAGCACCGAGTCGATCAGCATGATCCAGACAAGCAACGGCATTTTCATCAGCGTCATGCCCTTGCATCGCATCCCGAGGATGGTTGCGATGAAGTTGATGCCGGTTGCCGTGCTGCCGATGCCCGCCACGAAGATGCCGAGAATCCAATAGTCCGTGCTGTGCCCGCGTGAGAATGTCCGCTCGGTGAGCGGGGCGTACGCGAACCAGCCCACGTCGGGTGCGGATCCCATGCCGTACAGGCCTTGCCCGCCGAAGTATGAGAAGTACAGCAGGAGCGAACCAAAGAAGAAGAGCCAGAAACCGAACGCATTGAGCCGCGGGAACGCCAGGTCGCGAGCCCCGATCATCAGCGGGATCAGGACGTTCGCCGAACCGAGAAGAATCGGCATGCCCACGAAGAACACCATCGTGGTGCCGTGCATGGTGAAGAGCCGGTTGAACTCTTCCGGAGAGAGCACTTCCTGCCCTGGCCACGCCAATTGCCACCGCATCATGGTGGCTTCGAGGCCGGCAACAATCAGATACACGATGCCGCACACGACGTACATCGTGCCGAGCTTCTTGTGGTCAACGGTCGTGACCCACTCGTGCATGCGGGAGAGGAACGGGACTGGCCCGCTGGCCGCAGTTGGCCCGGCTGGTTTCTGAAGCACGCTCACTTGAGTGTCTCCAGCCAGCCGCAGACGAGGTCGACTTCGTCACGCGTGAGTTTCATGGAGGGCATTTCGCATCCCGGCTTGACCAGTTGCGGGTCCCACACCCACTCCCGCAAGTTCTCAGGAGTGTTCGGTACGGCGCCCGATCCAATGGTCGATCGGCTCATGAGGTGTGTCAGATCCGGCGCGAATGTGCCATTGGCGACAGTCCCTCGCACCGTGTGGCAGTTGATACAGCTGGTTCGCAGGAACAGGTGCTTGCCGGCGGCGACGGCGGGGTCTTCCGCGGCGTTCCGCTGCTGGCCTGCGATCCACTTGTCGAACTCAGCCCGCGGTTCCACCACAACCGTGATCAACATGTTGGCGTGCTGGTTGCCGCAGTACTCGGCGCACTGGCCGACAAAGACGCCTGGGCGATCAACCTGGAGCCAGAGGTGGTTGACCCGGTCCGGGATGACGTCCATCTTGCCGCCAAACTGCGGGACCCAGAAGGAGTGGGCCACGTCCGCTGACTTGAGAGTCAGGTACAGGTCCGCAGGCGTTCCCTCATCGATCGGGACGTGCAGTTCGCCCGCCGTTATGACGCCAAGGTCGCCGTAGTCGAATTCCCACCACCACCGATGGCCGGTGACGGTGACTTCCAGCGCGCCGTCGGGGGGGCTGGTCTTCTCGAGGTCGAAGATCCCTCTGGCCGAGACCATGAACAGGACGAACACGATCATCAGCGGAACAACTGTCCACGCCAGCTCGATGGGATTGGACCCATAGACCTGTGGCGGTTCCCGATCGTCACCCTCGGCCCGCCGGCACCGCAGCACCGCGAAGCCAATGAGGCAGAGCATGACCAGGCCGATGGCGCCGCAGATTCCGATCAGAAGCCAGGTGATGTCAAGGATGACCGACGCCGGCTCGCCCACGGGGTCGAACATCGAGGGTGTTGGCGCCGCCGGTAGGTCAGGTGCAAGCGACGCGGCCGCCAGCGGGATCTCCACCAGCCATCCGACATACGCACCCAACTGCTCCATGGACCGGGACTCCCTTCCACCGCGACGCTGCGCGACCGCGGGAGGCTAGCACGATCCTCATCGGGGACGCAAGCCGGATACCCTGCGTCGCAATTATGTCCGAACGCGGGCAATTGAATGATGCGCGGCGCCGCGGCGACCAACTTCGGTCCCGAATTGACACCTGTCTGATCGCGGACCGGCGCAGGTTGCTTCGGAGACTCCGCCGGCTCAAAGGACGAAAGCAACTCGATGTCCTGACGAAGGGGCTCGACCGCCTGCAGAGGCAGAGCGAGGCTTCGGCGGCGGCCGCTGGCCAGCGGCGGGCTCGTCTGCCTCAGCCGGCGGCGGCGCCCGGCCTGCCTATCGACGCGGCCCGCGACGAAATCATTCAGACGATGGCCAGTTCGCAGGTGGTGATCGTGTGTGGTGAGACAGGCTCCGGCAAGACAACGCAACTGCCCCAGTACTGCCTGCAGTCCGGGCGCGGGGTGTTCGGAGCCATTGCCCATACGCAGCCTCGCCGCGTTGCTGCGAGATCGGTTGCGGCGAGAATCGCATCGGAACTCGGCTCGCCGCTCGGACAGGTTGTCGGGCATCGCGTTCGCTTCGACCGCAGTGGCAGTAGCGACACGCTGCTTGAGATTGTGACCGATGGCATGCTGCTCGCCGACCTCGCGGGAGATCCCAGACTCGAACGGTACGACACGATCATCATTGACGAGGCCCACGAGCGAAGCATCAACATCGACTTTCTGCTCGGTTGTCTGCATCGCCTTCTTCCGCGGCGGCCCGAACTTCGGGTCATCATCACGTCTGCGACCATCGACGCGTCCCGCTTCTCTAGGCACTTTGGTGGGGCTCCGATCATCGAGGTCCCGGGCAGATCCTGGCCCGTGAACATTGTGCATGCTGAGACGCCGCTCGATCTCGACGACTCTGACGCCATTGCGGCGGCCGTCCTCGACGGCGTTCGGCGGGTCGACGACATGACGGGAGGCGCCGGCGATGTGCTCGTCTTTCTCCCGGGAGAGCGGGAGATTCGGGCGTGTGTTCGAAAGCTCAGCGGTACGTTGCGTGGTCGTGATGTGCTTCCGCTCTATGCAAGGCTCTCGCTCAAGGCGCAGCAGCGGGTATTGCTGCCAACCAGTGAGCGTCGCATCATCTGCGCCACCAATGTCGCCGAAACATCGCTGACCGTGCCGTCGGTCATGGGGGTTGTGGATGCGGGGCTCGCGCGAGTCGGTCGGTGGTCCGCCAAGCGACATGTGCAGCGGCTTCCAGTCGAACCGGTCAGCCAGGCGTCGTGCGTGCAGCGGGCGGGCCGGGCTGGTCGCGTCGCAGCTGGCGTGTGTGTGCGGCTCTTCACCGAAGAGGATTTCAATGGCCGCCCGGAAGAATTGGAGCCCGAGATTCGTCGGACGGACCTGGCTGCGGTTGTGTTGAGAATGGCGGCGCTCGATCTGGGTCGCCCAGGCGACTTTCCGTTTCTCGATCCTCCCGGGCGGACTTCGGTGCAGGAGGCGGAGCGGCTGCTTCGAGACCTCGGCGCCTTCGAGAACAGGAAACTCACACCGACGGGGCGTTCCATGGCGGCGCTGCCGGTGGAGCCCCGTGTCGCCCGCATGTTGCTCGCGGCGAAGGAGGGGCGATGTCTCGATGCTGTGCTCGTGATTGCAGCGGGGCTGGCGGTGCCTGATCCACGCATTCGCCCGCCCGGTGAGGAGCGGGTGGCTGACGCCGCCCATCATGAAGTCTGCGGCGGCGGTGACTCTGATTTCATCGCCATGCATCGGCTCTGGGGCCGATTCGTGGAGCACATGCACGAACACGGTTCCTCGGCGACGCGGCGGTGGTGTGTGAAGCACCACTTGTCCTGGGTACGCATGTTGGAGTGGCGAGCAATCCATGGGCAACTCCGCCGCGCGCTCCGAGCACCAGGGCTGCTGCGAGAGGCCGCGCCCGACGTACGGCCGGGTCCGGTTCACCGCGCTCTGCTTAGCGGCCTGGTGTCGATGGTTG
The DNA here is from genome assembly GCA_964567915.1 of uncultured Isosphaeraceae bacterium. GTDB lineage: Bacteria > Planctomycetota > Phycisphaerae > Phycisphaerales > SM1A02 > UBA12567. The sequence continues at coordinate 9,585 of CAZMPA010000063.1, forward strand.
GGAGATTGTCCGATGATGGTGGGTATGAGGGGCTCGGCGGCCGGCCTTTTCACATCCACCCTTCGAGCGTGCTCGCTCGCGAGCGGCCCACCTGGGTCATGGCCTCGGAGCTTGTGGAAACCACTCGGCTGTGGGCCCGGACGTGCGCGTCGATTCATCCGTCGTGGATCGCGCGGGCGGCGCCGCCCCTGGTGACCCGCGACCCTCTCAAACCGAAGTGGGACGCCCGCCGTGGCTGCGCGACCGCGATCGAGCAAGTGTCGCTCCGGGGCCTGATCCTGTCGAAGGGGCGGCGAGTCAACCTTGAGCCGATCGATCCGGAGCTCGCCCGTTCCGTTTTCATCGAACATGTGTTCGTGCGGGGGCGAGAAGACTTTGGCATGCAGCCGCTGGCCGATAGTCGGGCTGCGGAGGCACTGGTGTCTTCTGCCGAGGACCGACTGCGGAAGCGATCTCTGCTGCTGGCGCCGCACGACCGTCAGCGGCTGTGGGAAGCGCGGGTGCCAGGCCACGTGATTGGCATGAAGTCACTTCGCGCGTGGTCCCGCGGAAGCGATGCAGGGTCCCTTCGCATTCGGCCGCGGGATCTGCTTCGAGATCCAGACACGCCGCTTTTTGACGCCGTATCCTTTCCCGACGTGATCGATGTGGGTGGGGGCGAGATGGTTGTGCGATACCGATTTGCGGACGGTGAGCCCGACGATGGTCTGACCATTCGCGTGCCGATTGCCTTGCTGAACGAAGTGTCCACGACGAAGGCAGCGTGGCTCGTGCCCGGCATGCGTGAGTGGCTCGTTGAGTCCATCCTCAAGGGACTTCCGAAGAACCTCCGCCGGGCGTTTCAGCCGCTTCCCGAAGCGGTGAATCGGTGCTGTGGCGAACTGGCCGGAGGGGCGGGGCCGTTCAGCGCTGCGTTGGCTCGTGCGGCGTCGGCCGTCGGAGGCGTGGTGGTCACTCCTTCCGACGTGGCTCGCGTCGATCTTGCGGCCTATCTGGTACCGAGATGGGAGATTCTCGACGGCGCTACGGTCGTGGAGGCCGGTCGGGATCTGGACCGCATACGCGCCGCTGTGAGCGTGCTGCGTTCGACGCGGGTTTCAGAGGCGGTGACTGGTCACCCGTTGGCGTCGGCAGGGCACCGATTGTGGCCTGTAGAGGACTTGCCCCACGTGGCGGACCTGGTCATTGCGGGAACGCCACTGCAGGGAGACGTGGTGCTTGTGGATCGAGGCGAGGCCGTGGACGTTGAGGTGCGGCCGCCCAGCGCGAATTCGCCGAAGAAGTCGGGGTCCAGCTAAACCCCGACGAAG
>CAZMPA010000064.1:0-10861 GCA_964567915.1 uncultured Isosphaeraceae bacterium
CACCAAACCCCCCCGCTCCCCCCCGGGGGGGCGCGCCCCGGGTGGCCCCCCGCCCCCAACGGGGGGCGGGGGGGCGGGTACGGGGAAAGGTGGAGTGAAGCATGGCCAAGAAGGCTGCTGATCGTGAATATGTGTGGCTCCAGTGCACGGAGTGCGGCGATCTCAACTATCGCACCAGCATTCGTGTGAAGGGTGGCATCGACGAGAAGGTGAAGGCTGGTATGAAGAAGTACAGCCCTCGGCTTCGCAAGCACACGCTGCACAAGATCAAGAGAAAGTGACCTCGACCCGGGGCCTGGCCCCGGAACGGAACGCCGGTAGCTCAATTGGCAGAGCAGCGGATTCCAAATCCGCAGGTTGAGTGTTCGAGTCACTCCCGGCGTGTTGAAGGCCCGGGCCCGCGTGCCCCGGCGATGGAGACGAACGATGTCCGCGATCTACAAGGCAGGTCAGGGATACTGGGTGCGACTGATGTCGGCCTACGGACTGGGCGCCATTGTCGCGCTTGGCCTGGCCTGGCTCTGGAAGGAATTCGAAGGCGTCAGCATGTTCGGCTTTGAGCCGACCTACGTGCGAGTAATCGCCATGCTCATTGCAGCGGTCATCTTCGGCTTCCTGGGCTGGATGCTCATCGGCACTCGTCGCCGCACTGTGGAGTTTCTGATCGCAACCGAAGGCGAGATGCGGAAGGTCAACTGGTCGAGCCGGCGTGAGATCGAACTCTCGACTCGTGCCGTCATCGGCCTGACGATTCTCATCGCCCTGTATTGCTGGGCATTCGATATCGGATTCGCGAGCATCTTCCGCTGGATGACGGTGCTGCGTACGGGCTGATCGACTCGCGTTGAAGAACACGTCCTGGCAAAGGACAGTAGGGCAGGGAATGATGACGACCGAACACGAACAGATCGATCAAACGGAGCCCGCCGAGACGCCTGAATCCAAGGTGGTCGAGGTTGCGGCGCCCGAGACGCCGGCTGCGGTCGAAGCACCGATCTCAGACACCGACGACGCGACCGATGCATTTGATCCCGCTGTTGACATGCCCATGTACCGCAAGGGCATGGATTGGTTCGTGCTCAGGGTGGCGTCGAACAAAGAGAACTCCGTGCGGGACACGCTGCAGCGGAAGGTGGAGATCGAGGGCCTGTGCGAACGCATCGGCCGGATCATGGTTCCGACCGAGAAGACGCGGACGCTCAAGGGCGGCAAGCAGCGGATCACCGAAACCAAGCTTTACCCTGGCTACATCTTCGTCGAGATGATGCTTGAGGACGGCCGCATTCCGCAGGACGTCTTCTTCCTCATCACGGAGACGACCGGCGTGGGTGACTTTGTCGGCACAGCCGGCAAGCCAACACCCATGTCGCCGACCGAAGTCGAGAAGATGCTCTTTGACTCGAAGATGCCGGACGCCGAGCCGGAGATGAAGCTTGAGTTCGTCTCGGGCGACCATGTCACGATCAAGGAAGGCCCCTTCGAGGGCTACGAAGGGACGATCGACGAGGTCATGCCGGACAAGGGCATGGTTCGTGTCCTCGTGACCATCTTTGGCCGCCAGGCACCTGTCGAGCTTGAGTACTGGCAGGTTGAGAAGGGCGAAGACTAGCGCGTCCAAGTGGACCTCGCTCGTATGTTGCGGCGGCACAAGGCCTTCAGGCCCGCCTCACGCTGGCGGGCGACGGAAACGTCGGCCCTTGCAAGTGCACGAGCCTTCCGTCAATCCGACGGGTCTTTGCGTACCCTCCCACGGGGATGATGAGGAGAATTCCACGTGCCTGTATCCGGATTGATTGTGATTGCTCTGACTTCGCCTGCCCCGCTGTGGGCGGGCCCCCTTTCATTCGGCGTGCAGCAGGACACGCAACCACCTGTTGAGGCGGCGGTGGCTCCAGTGGGGCAGAGTCCGGTCGGCCCGAGCGAGGGGTCGCTGTCCGGCGGCTGGGTCTGGCAACTCCAGACCGACCTCACGGACACGGCCGCGGGGCGATTCTCTCACGACCGCGGGCACGTGCTCGCTCGGGGCAAGGTGGCCCTCCGGGATGACTTGGATCTCCTGATCAGTGGCCGCTACCAGCGTGACAATTTCTCGTTTGAGAACATGATCTCGCCCTGGTCAAACGTCAACACGACGCACGTCGATGCGGGCCTGCAGTGGCAGGCGACGCGGCAGTGGCAGGTGTTCGGGGGAGGACAGGCCCGATGGGCGGCGGAAGAGGGGGCCTCGCTTGGGGATGGCTTTGAAGGCGGTGGCATGATCGGCGCGGCGTATGCGTTCTCTCGCGAGTTTGTGCTTGGCGGCGGAGTCGGCGTCCGCAGTCGCATCGAGGACGACCTCTTGATCTACCCCGTCTTCGGGCTCGAGTGGCACATCTCCTAGCTACTAAAACTCACCACAAATATCACGACGGGGTGGGCCAATCAGAGTGGTGCCGAACTCGTGTACACGATGGACGACGGCATTGACATTGGCGTGGCTGCGGTCTTTGACTATCAGCGATTCCGGCTCGGCGACGATGCGCCGACGCCCGGGGGTGTCGGAACCACCGAGGCACTGCCCGTGACGGCCTTCATCGACATCACTGTCTGCCCGACGGCGAGTTTGCGGGCCTTCGTCGGTGCCACGGTGTATGGCCGCCTCAAATCCACGACCGCGGGCGGCAATGACGTCTGGGCCAGCGATCACGACCCCGCACCTGTTCTTGGAATCCAGGGCACGATTCGGTTTTGACACGTGGCCGAAGGGGGGTGATACGCTGCAGCCATGACTGCGTCGTTCACACAGGACTGGGACCGCCTGCGCGTCGAGCTCGGCAAGGTCATCGTCGGGCACGAGGACGTAGTCGACGGTGTGCTGACGAGCCTCTTTGCTGGCGGGCATGTGCTGCTTGAGGGTGTGCCCGGACTGGGCAAGACGCTGCTCGTGCGGTCGCTCTCGCAGGCATTGTCGCTGGACTTCTCTCGCATTCAGTTTACGCCCGATCTCATGCCTGCCGACGTGACCGGCACGACGGTCGTAGAGGAAGACTCAGAGGGCCGCCGCTTTGTTTTCCGACCCGGTCCCGTCTTTGCCCAGATCGTGCTCGCCGACGAGATCAACCGCGCTACGCCGAAGACACAGTCCGCTATGCTCGAAGCGATGCAGGAGCGTGCTGTAACGGTCGCGGGCGAGACGCGGCCGCTCGGCCCACCGTTTCTGGTGATGGCGACACAGAATCCGATCGAGCAGGAAGGCACCTACCCGCTTCCGGAGGCGCAACTCGACCGGTTCTTCTTCAAACTGCTCGTCGGATACTCAGGGCGGGAGGAACTCTGCGAGATACTCGTGCGGACCACCTCCGCGACGCAGCCGACCATTGAGCCTGTGCTCGACACCGACGCCATCCTTGCGCACCAGCGAACGGTCCGTTCCGTCGGCGTTTCCGAATCGCTCCTTGCCGCCATGGCCAACATCGTGCTGGCAACGCACCCGGGCCGCGATTTCGCGCCGCCGCGTGTTGATCGCTATGTGCGACTTGGCGCCTCGCCTCGCGCCGGGCAGGCCCTCTCGCTGGCAGCGAAAGTTGCTGCGGCCCGGGCGGGCCGAAGTGAGATTGAAGAGGCGGACATTCGCCAGGCTGTCCTGCCCGCTATGCGGCATCGGCTCGTCTTGAACTTCGAGGCGCAGGCCGATGGTGTGACCGCGGACGATCTGCTCAGCGACATTCTGGAAACCGTGCCAACGACTCCAATCGCCAACTGAGTTTCGGCTACTCATCCCAACTGGAGAGATCGAGCATGGCGGGATCGGCCTGTTCGTGCCATGGTGTGGCCGGTGTTGGCCAGGTCTCGGCGCCTCCGCGGCCGCCATGGGTTCTGGTGAGTGAGAGCATCGGCGACGTGCAGATCCAGGCGTCCGGCAGGACGAGTCTGCAGAGCCAGGCATGATCATGCAGGGAGATGTGCGCCGTCGCGGCTGATGCACCTTCGATACCGTCCGGCGTGACCGCCAGTGTGTGGTGGTCAGATCCACAGGCCCACGACACGGTGACCGACTCGCCTTCGAGCGACTTCGGTTGATTGGGCCAACGGCACTCCAGCATGATCTCCCAGTGCCCCATCAGCCTGCGTACCTGCGCAAACGTCTGTGCGTTGGTGGGAGGAGGTGGCGGTGGCATGGCAGCGGCAACATCGGTAAGTGTGCGAGCTGGAGACAGCGGCCCAATGGTCAGCCCGGGCGGAATGACTTCTCTGGCCGATCGCCTGACCGGCATGGCAAGGTGCGCCCCGCCGACCTGGACGAGCAGCCGCTCATCTCCCCGAAGAGGAAGCGGCTCGTAGCGGCGGGTCTGCACAGTCGAGCCGGGGATGTGCGCCGGCCACGGAATCTCCCCCGGCACTGCCCACGTCACCTCGGCGAGTGTTGCGCTGCGGCTCGGGTTGGCAAATCCGAGCATCACCTCGTCGCCCTGGTCAGCCACGATCCAGGTGAGCAGTTCGGTCTGGCGATCGCACCATCGCGTCGCTCGAAGGGCCAGAGGTGCTGACGGGTCGTCGGTCACGGCGAGCGAAAGCAACTCCTGCAGCGGCCCGTTGGCAGTCAACCATGCGGCGACAGGGCCGCTTGGGCCAGTTGCGACACCGGTCAGGAGTTCAGCAACCCGTCGCGCTACGCCACGGTCGGCCTCGGCGATGCGGTGCATCGCCAGTCGCCACGGGCCGATCGACGCCATGGCGATGACACGTTCGAGTCGATCAAAGCGATCGAGCACAGGCGGGCGCCCGCCTCGAATTGCTGCGATCAATTCGCATCGCCACGCTTGCGACGGGTCCGTGAGCGGCGGCGCTGCCCATGGCCCCTCGATCTGCTGCTCGGGGGCTGAACCATCGAGGCGAAGTTCGGGCATGGAGGCCGGCAGTTCGGCCCAGTGCAGCGCGACGACGGAACCATCTATCAGCAGGTCGCCCTCGCCGACGAGCGGCAGCTTCACAAACAGGAATGGCTCGGCTTCGAACGTCGCGGCCGTGTGGATCCGAAGTGACCGTGGGGGCAGTGTCCAGACTCGGTCGCTGCGCGGCACGCCTTCGAGCCACACGACCCGACTTCGCAGGCGTGGGCCGTCGGTCAGGCGTGCATCGGCCTCGCCGTCTCCGTCAGACAGTGGAATCACCAGGGCGCCGCCGTGCTGGGCAAGGCTCGCCGCGACATCGGGAACGACGGCCGACGAGGCGGCGCAGCATGACGCGGCGATCAGACAGGCGAGCGGCGTATTCATCCTTCGACCGGAGCTGCCGATCGCTTTGATGCGACCAGCTTGCACGCTTCCTCAACGGCACGTTCGAGGTGGTCGTTGATGATGAACGCGTCGTAGAGGTCGCGACCTGTTGCAAGATCTATCTCTCGCCTTGCTTCAGCGAAACGGCGATTGATCGCCTCTTCATCCTCGCGTCCGCGTGACTCGAGTCTGCGACGGAGCTCCTCGTCACTTGGAGGAAGGATGAACAGCATGAACGCGGAGGGCATGCGATCACGCACCTGCATGGCACCCTGCACGTCGATGTCAAGCACGATCAGTTCGCCCTTGGCCAGCGCCTCTTCGACCGGCGTGCGGGGTGTGCCATAGGCGTGACGCCCGAAGACTTCAGCATGTTCCAGAAAGGCGTTTGTGCGCACCATGTCCTCGAACTGATCTGGGGACACGAAGAGATAGTCTTCGCCGTCCACCTCGCCGTCGCTGCGGGGCCGGGTGGTGGCGGACACGCTGAACTGGCCACCGAGCCGCTCACGGACCTGATGCACGATGGTCGTCTTGCCGACGCCGGAGGGACCGGATACGACCAGCAGCAGACCAGATTCGGATGGCGTCGGCATGGGGGGCAGTGTAGAAGCCCGCCCGGCCGAGTTGGGGCCAGCGGTGCCTTCAATGCTCACCGCCGACGGCCACTGTCCCCGTACAATCCCCCGATGTCCCTCCCCATCGTCGCCATCGTGGGCCGGCCAAATGTCGGCAAATCCAGTCTTCTGAACCGATTCGCCGGCCGGCGGATTTCGATCGTGGACGATGTGCCCGGCGTGACCCGGGACCGCGTCACGGCGCTTGCCGAGCTTGAGCCCCCGCTTGAATTGGACACAACCGACACGCGGTGGGTGGAGTTCACCGATACCGGTGGGTGGGGCGTCTACACCACCGATGACACCCGGATTGACGACGCCGGGTGCGACCTCGCTACGCTCACCAGCGACATCGAGGGACAGATCGGCGAAGCCATGCAGCGAGCCACGGTGATCCTGTTCATTGTGGACGCCAGAGACGGGGTCGTGCCACTGGATGAGACGGTCGTCGACCTGATTCGCAAGCGGCAACTCGAGGACCGCGTCATCATTGTTGCCAACAAGGTTGACGATGAGTCCTGGGAACCACACGCCATGGAGGCTGCCGGGCTCGGCATGGGAGTGCCGCAGTGTGTGTCGGCGACGAGCGGCTACGGGATTCGGGATCTGCAGGAGCTGATCTGGACCCGCGTGGAGCAGGCTGAGACACCGGCCGACGCCGAGATGCAGGTGGCTATCGTCGGCTGCAGAAACGCCGGCAAGTCGACTCTGATCAATGCGCTTGCGGGCGAGGAGCGGTGCATCGTGTCGGAGATCGCCGGCACCACGCGTGACGCCGTCGATGTGCGGTTCGAGATGGCGGGCCGGCCCTTTGTTGCCATCGACACCGCAGGACTTCGCCGCCGCAAGAGCTTCTCCGGTGACGTGGAGTACTACGCCTATCACCGCATGCTCCACGCCATTCGGCGGAGCGACGTGGTGCTGTTCATGATCGATGCCACCCGTAAGGTGTCGCAGGTTGATCGAAAGCTCGCTCAGGAGTTGCAGCGGCAATTCAAGCCGACGGTGCTGGTGCTCAACAAGTGGGATCTCACTCCGGATGGCACAGATCCGGAGGAATTCGCTGAGTACCTGACCCGGGAACTCCGTGGGCTTGACTTCGCGCCGATCGTCCTGGTGAGTGCAGTAGAAGGCGAGGGGCTCGAGGACGTCGTCACGATGGCCTTCAACCTCAGGGAGCAGGCCAGGCATCGCGAGACGACTGGAAAGCTGAACAACGTCATTGAATCAATACTCAAGCACCGGGGCCCTTCGTCCCGGCTCGGAACCCAGGCCAAGCTGTTCTATGTGTCTCAGGTGGCCACGAACCCGCCAACGATCGCGCTGGTGGTCAACGATCCCAAGCTCTTCGAAGGTCGCTACGAGCGGTACCTCATGAATCGGCTGCGAGAAGAATTGCCGTTCAGTGAGGTGCCGATCCGCCTGATGTTCTCCAAACGCAGCCGCAAGGGCCTCCAGGACCTCAAGACCGGGCAGTGACGCCGCCAGGGGCGGACGGAAATGCGTTTCCGCTCCCTCGCTTGCGGGGGAGCTGTCGCGCAGCGACTGAGGGGGTGCGTGGTGCTGCCAACGACGATGCTGGAACACTTCCCCCCTAAGCCGCTGCGCGGCCTGTCCCCCCGCAAGCGGGGGGACGGACGCCGGTGTGCTACGATACGCGGCTGATTCGCGTTCCACTCATCGCGTCCGCCAGGCGACTCGATGAGGCTGAAACCCAGGCTTGGTGACAGTTCGGTACACACGCAACGTTCCGCAGGCCGGGACGCGAATCTCCATGTCCATATTTCCGCTCGAGGTTTTTGAAGAAGACGCCGATCCGGCACGTCGCGATGCCATGACGCCCGAGGAACAGCTCGAGGCGACCGAGGCGCCCAAGACGTTTGTGGTGCGGTTTGGCCGTATGAAACAGATCGGCGAGTACGAGTCCCGCGATGGCATCCGGGCAGGGTGCGGGTCAAAGTTCGTCGTTCGCACGCACCGCGGTATTGAACTGGCCACGATGCTCACGACCACGTGCAGCAACGGAGGGTGCCCGACGTCCGTTTCCCGCAACGAGATTCGGGACTACATCGACGCGTCTGGTGGCAAGGACTACCCGTTCTACGACCGTGGCAAGGTGCTGCGTGTGGCGACGCCAGACGACCTTCGGGCCTTCGCCGAGCGGGATGTCGACGCCCGGGCGCTCGCGGCCAAGGCGAAGGAACTCGCCGGGTTCTTCACCCTCGACATGAAGATCATTGATGCTGAGATCACGCTTGAGTCCGAACGCGGCGTCGTGTTCTATCAGTCGGAGGCACGCGTGGACTTTCGCGAGCTCGTGCAGGATCTGGGCGCCGAGTTTCGATGCCGAATTGACATGCGTCAGGTTGGAGCGAGGGACGAAGCGAGGCTTGTCGCCGACTACGAGCGGTGTGGCCAGCACTGCTGCTGCAAGAACTTCCTCAAGGTCCTCAAGCCCGTTTCGATGCGGTCGGCCAAGCAGCAGAAGGCCACCCTGGACCCACTCAAGATCTCGGGGCGGTGCGGCCGGCTGATGTGCTGTCTTCGCTACGAAGACCAGACCTACAAGGATCTCAAGGCGAAGTTGCCGCATCGCAAGACTCGCGTCGGCACGATGTTTGGCCCCGGAATCGTGCAGGACGGCCAAATTCTCACGCAACTCGTTCGAGTCCGGCTCGAAGACGACGGCCGAGACGTGGCCGTTCCGGTCGAGGAGTTGATGGATCCGGACGCCTGCCCGGCGCCAGGCGAGCACAGCACGATCGACTTCGGAGATCCGTCGGAGGAACGCATCCCGCCGACGGAGAAGAAGAAGGAGAAGAAGTCCAGGCGCCGGCGAGGCCGCAAGAAGGACGCAGGGCAGGCCGGGGACGACCGGCGCGGGGGGAAGGCAGAAGAGAAGTCGGGAGATGGCGAAGGCGGCAAGAAGAAGCGCCGTCGCCGCAGACGCAAGGGCGGCAAGCCGGAAGGCGAGGCCGCGGCACCATCAAGTGAGGGTGGCGGCAAGAAGAAGAAGCGTCGTCGCCGCCGCCGCCGCAACGGCGGAGGATCGAGTGACGCGGGAAACCCCTGACGGGGGGTATCCTTGAGGCCAATGTCCGCATCCACCGATACCCAAGGCAAGCCCCACGGCAGCACTGCCGTCGAAACGATTCAGTCGCTGCTGGTCGCGTTCACGATTGCCATGATCTTCCGCGGATTCGTTGTCGAGGGATTCGTCATTCCTACCGGCTCGATGGCACCCACCCTGCTCGGCCGCCATGTGACCGTGCACAGCAATCAGACAGGAAGTGCAACGGCGGTGGGGCTCGATCTGCCCGCCGGCATGACACGGCTGCCGACGGAAAACCTGCGTGACCATCAGGCTGGCCGCGGCCAGCCGTTCGCCGATCAGCACGCGCTGGCCATGGAAGGCCCCAAGTTCGGCGACCGCATTCTGGTCGCCAAGTGGCTGTATCCGTTCTCGGAGCCGCAGCGGTGGGACGTGACCGTGTTCAAGAACCCCGCGTCGCCCGAGGGCGCGACCGGCACGTACATCAAGCGATTGATCGGACTTCCCGGCGAGACGGTGTGGATTGTCGATGGCGACATCTTTGTGCGCGAACCGGGCAGCGACGAGTTTCATGTCGCCCGCAAGCCCCGCCACGTCCGCGAGACGGCGTGGCAACCGGTGTGGCGCAGTATTCATACACCGCAGCAGCCACTTCGCCTTCCGAGAGGCTGGTCAGGCATGCCCTGGAAGGGTGATCCGGCATCTGCCTGGAAGACGCAGGGCGAGACGCTCACCTCCTCGGGCGACGGACCGGCCACCCTGCGGTGGGACGAGCGGCAGTTCCCGCTCGACGACTGGAACGCGTACAACATGTTCGGTCCTGTGAAAGGTGACTATCCGGTCTCAGACCTGCGTGTCGCCGCCACCATCACGCCGGACGGTACCGGGCTGTCTGCGACGCTGGATCTCACCGCGCGGGGGCATGTGTTTCGGTTTGAGGTCGAGGGCGGGCACGCGGTCATTTCCATGTGGCCCGTTGGATCGCCCGCCGAAGCCGACCGCGTGCAGGCTGCGTCGCTGGCGTTTGAGCCTGGCGTGCCGGTCCGGTTTGTCGCGGAGCACATGGACCAGGCCGCGCGGCTCAGTCTGAACGGCGAGGCGATTCTGGAACTGACGTACGACTGGTCACCCCGCGATCGACTGGCGGCTGCAGCCGGCGTGGACGCCGAGGGGCTGAGCGATGGTGCGTTGGCCAAACGGCTTCCGACCGCGCCGACGCTGTCCTGGAGCTTCGCCGGCAGTCCGGTCACGCTGGACCGGATGGAAGTCGATCGGGACATTTACTATCGCCGGGCTGACTTGACGGCGCATGCGATGAAGAATCCGGCGACGCCCGAGTTCGCTGCCGACGTGATTCCCGGTGATCACGGTGCAGCGACGCACCCCGATCACCTCAGAACGCTCGGTCCCGACCAGTTCTTTGTGCTAGGCGACAACAGCGGACGCTCGCTCGACGGCCGGCTCTGGGGCGCACCGGCCCAGATCGTCGCCGAGCAGGTTGACGCGACGCCGTACGTCGTGCCGAGGGATTTGCTGATCGGCAAGGCGTTCGTGGTCTACTTCCCGGCGCCGGCCAGCGGCATCGTTCCTGACTTCGGGTCGCTCCGCTTTATTCATTAGTGGCGCTGCTGCTGGTAGGCTGGGCGCTTCCCAGCAGCAGGAGCGGGCTCATGTCAAGTGATTCGCGTATCCACGCCATCGAGTCCCACGCACATTTGCTCAAGTTGCTGCTGCGGCGCGGCTTGAGCTCCGGTGCGCGTGCATTCGCCAGCGCACACGCGATCAACGGCGCACTGGCGTCAGAGGCACGCTAGGTCGGATGTCGCCAACCGGACCCAAGAAGACGCGTCACGCGATGGCGTGGATCGTCTGGCTGATCGGGACGCTGTACTTCCTCTTCGACTACACCAATCAGGTGGTGCCGGGCGCGATGAAGC
>CAZMPA010000065.1:0-10710 GCA_964567915.1 uncultured Isosphaeraceae bacterium
GGTCACCGAGCAGCTCGACGCCGTCCGAGCCATGGGCGCCGACCCCATCGCGGTGCTGGTGGTTCCTCGCGTCCTCGCCTGCACCCTCATGACGCCCATCCTCACGGTCTTCTCTGACCTGCTTGGCGTGGCAGGCGGGTGGGCCTTCACCGTCGCCTGGCACGGCGTCTCGGAGCGTGAGTACTGGGACAACACGGCGTGGTTTCTGACGTGGTGGGAACCGGCGACGGGCCTGATCAAGGCGACGTTCTTCGGTCTGAGCATCGGGCTCATATCGTGCTACAAGGGCTTCCACTGCAAACCAGGAGCGGCCGGCGTGGGCCGCGCGACGACCGAATCGTTCGTATCCTCCTTTCTGGCGATCATCATCATCAACCTCGCACTGGCCGAGTTCCTCCGTACGTTCGGTGCCCTCGTGCTTGGCATTGGATTCAAGAGCCCACTCTCATGAGCATGCCCGCTGCACTCATCTTCGCCGCATTGGCTCAAGCGGCACCTGCAGAGCCGCCCGTCATCGAGCCGACCGGCCCGTTGCAGCGGACCGAGTCGGTGCGTCACCGCATGACGATCACGACCACCGTCAACTACCCCCCCGCTTCCGGGCAGGCCGCGGCGTGGACCATGCCGCTCATTGTCGACGGGCCTTGGAGCGTGGTGGATTCGACCGGCTTTTCGGTCGTGCTCAAAGCCGGACGTGACACGATTCCGGTGGACGCTGTGGAGTCTCTCAAGGGCCCCGATCCGCTGGGCGGCGGTGAACTGAGCATCGACGTACCGCCCGTGCAGGTCTGGCCGCTGCAGGTGCAACTCGTCGCAACGGCAACCGTCTGGTCCAGCGGCTTTGACGACGCCGCGGCCATGCAGATCGGCTGGCCTCAGAAGTGGCCAGGGGCTGTGGCACCTCTGCTCAAGCCGAGCACGTTGATTGAGTCTGGCGACGAGATCATTACCGCAACCGTTGAAGCGCTCACGCAAGGCGCCGTACGAAGCGTGCCCCCAGCGCAGGCGGCGAAGCTCATTGTGCGGGACGCCTGCAGTCGATTCAAGGTTGTGGACACGAGCAACACGCGGATGAGTCTCGGACCACAGGGACAACTCCGCGGCATCGGTGTGCAGGGCGCCAAGAAGGCAGCAGAGGCGGGGACAGGCTCTCCCGCCGACCTGGTGTGCATCTGTGTGGCCATGCTCCGCGCCGCGGGTTTGCCCGCGCGGCCGGTCATTGGACTGGGCAGCGCCGGGTATGGCCGCCTCGAGGAGTACGGCGTCTGGGCGGAGGTCTACCTGCCCGAGTGTGGGTGGACCCCGTTCGATCCCGACGTGCTTCGCCAGCAGGCGCTCGGGACACTCGATCCCAAGAGTTCCTGGACGGGCTTTGGAACACTCCGACAACTGCAGCGCCGCATTCCGCTGGCGTGGTCCTTTGGCCCGGCCAAGGCGGCAACCGCGTTTGATTCGTGGGCGCCCTGGGGCTGGGGGCGATTCCTGCCGACCGCCGAGTTTCCCGTTGTCATCGTGAACGGCGGCGTCGAGACGCGAGGGGGACCGATCAAGCTGGCCCCACAGCGGCCCGTTCCTTCGAGCGTGCGGCTAGAGCGGACTGGGGCCCCGTAGCCCATCATGCGAGACGAAGACCCATCCCCCGAAGACGTCTCTCGATTTGGTGACGACGCCGACCAGACCGGGTGGTGCCCGGAGTGCGGCAGTGAGGTCTGGGACGAAGCGGAGTCGTGCCCGTCGTGTGACGCCTGGATCGGTGGCCGCGTTTTGCGCAGACCCCCGGCCGCCACCGACTTTCAGCGGCGGCTGATGGTGGCCATCACCGTAGTGGTGCTGATCGTGTTCATTCTGGTGTTCGCCGTATAGGCGTTCGGCGTGTTGGTGTTCACCATGTGGGCCGAACTCCCAACCGACGACCTCCTCGGCCTTCAGATGAACAACCTCACCTCGCCGCTCGATCACGCCGTACACAAGCACGAGCGGGCTCAGCCGGATGGCCGTTCGGCAGCGGCGGTACACCGGCGGCGTAATCACGATGTTGGCCGCCCCGGTTTCATCCTCGATCGTCATGAACGTCATGCCCTTCGCCGAGTGCGGCCGCTGCCGCACCAGCACCAACCCACCCACCGCCGCCCGCACCGGCCCCACCTCCGGTTCCGGCCTCGCTGAGCGAATGCATTCGGCAGTGCTCGCGCCCCGCGCCTCAAGCCACGTCCGAAGGAACGACACCGGATGAGCCTTGAGCGACAGCCCGGTCGCCTGATAGTCGTCGTGCACCTGCCGATCCAGAGCAACCTTCGGCAATCCCCTCGCCAACTCCACACGCCGCGGCGCCGCAGTTGCAGGGAAGAGTGGCAACACGCCCCGCTCGATGAGCTGAATCTCCCACAACGCCGACTGCCTGTCGAACCCCATCGAGTTGAAAGCGTCCGCCCTCGCCACCGCCCGAAGTGCGCCGGCCCCGACACCAGACCCGTGCAACTGTTGAAGGTCCGCAGCCCCGCCCGCGACCGCAGCGCAGATCGCCGTTGCGTCGTCGCGGCCCAGTCCTCGAACCATTCGAAGGCCGAGTCTGAGCGCCGGAGATTTCGGCTCATCGTCTTCAAGCGTACACCCGACCCGACTGTGCACCACATCCACCGGCCGCACGGTCACGCCGTGCTCCATGGCGTCGCGAACGATCTGCGCGGGCGCGTAGAAACCCATCGGCTGGCTGTTGAGCAGGCTGCACGCGAATGCGGCCGGGTGATGGTGCTTGAGCCACGCCGACGCGTAGACGAGCAGCGCAAAGCTCTCCGAATGCGACTCCGGAAACCCGTACTCACTGAACCCATGGATCTGCCGCCAGCATCGGTCGATGAACGACTGCTCGTATCCCCTCGCCTTCATGCCGGCGACCAGACGCCCGCCAATGTCACGCATCGTGTCCGGCCGCCGCTTCCACGCGCCCATTGCCCTGCGGAGACGCTCGGCTTCACCCGCGGTGAACCCACCCGCCACCATCGCCAGACGCATCGCCTGCTCCTGAAAAATAGGAACGCCGAGCGTTCGCTCCAGCACGTGCCGCACCGCGTCGTTCGGATAACTGATTGCTTCCCGTCCCTCCCGCCTCCGGAGATACGGGTGCACCATGCCACCTTGAATCGGGCCGGGGCGAACCAACGCGATCTCGATGACCAGATCGTAAAAGCACCGCGGCCGCAGCCTTGGCAGCATCGCCATCTGCGCCCGCGACTCAATCTGAAACACACCCACCGTGTCGGCGCGGCAGCACATGTCGTACACGCCCGCATCTTCGGCCGGGATATTCGCCAGCGTCAGCGGCGGGTCGCCCCCCACCTCGTCCAGGCAGCGGCGAATGCAACTGAGCATGCCCAGACCGAGCACGTCGATTTTGAGCAACCCCATCGCCTCAAGATCGTCCTTGTCCCACTCGATGACGGTCCGATCCTCCATCGCCGCATTCTCAATAGGCACGATCGCTTCGAGCGGATCCGCGGTGATCACAAACCCACCGACATGCTGTGAGCGGTGCCGCGGAAGGCCGCGAAGGGACTTGGCCAACTCAATCGCCAGCGACACCACCCCTTCAGAAGGCGGCGCTTGCGACGACGCCTCCGAACCTTCTTTCGCCAGCCGCTCAATCACGTCGAGCGACAGGCCGAGCACGCGGCCGACCTCTCGAATGGCGCTCCGCCACCGCCACGTGATAACCGTCGCGCAGAGCGCCGCCCGATCACGCCCGTACCGCCGATAGATGTATTGGATGACCTCCTCACGGCGATCATGCTCGAAGTCGATGTCGATATCGGGCGGCTCGCCCCGCTCCCGGCTGAGGAATCGCTCAAACAACATGTTCCCCCTCGCCGGATCGACGGCGGTAATGCCGAGCGCCCAGCACACCGCCGAGTTCGCTGCTGAGCCGCGGCCCTGGCAGAGAATGCGGCGGCGGCGAGCGAATCGAACGATGTCGTGGACCGTCAGGAAGTAGGACGCATACCCGAGTTCCGCAATAAGTTCGCATTCCTTCTCGATCTGCGGAAGGATCGATGCCGACCCACCTCGCCGGCGTAGCCCCTCGTCCACCAGCGACCGAAGCCGGTCATTCTCATCCACGCCAGCCGGGCACACATCGCCGGGCGGCTTGTATCGAACACGGTCGAGTGAAAACGATTCCGTCGCCCGCAGCGCGACGGCCTCGCTGCGAGCAATCGCCTCCGGAAGCGTGCCGAACCGCGCCGCCATCACGTCGAGTGGCTGGAGGTGCCGTTCGCTGTTGGGGAGCAGCCGCGTACCGGCATCGTCAATCGTGCAGTGCAGGCGGGCGCATGTCATCACATCGTGCAGTCGCCTGCGGGACGCGACATGGAACCGCACATCGTTTGTCGCGACAACCGGCACGCCAATTCGCTCGGCGAATGCAACACGAGCCGCCACCTCAGCGTCGTCATCCCCATCGAGGTGCCGATGCACCGCCACCGACAGTCTGTCGTCGTCGAATGCTTCGCAGAGACGTTCGACCGCCTCGCTCGCCGGCGGCTTCCTGCAGGCAGGCAAAAGTATCGCGAGCAGTCCATGGTGCCGGCGCAGCAGATCCACCAGCGTCAACCGATACGCGCCCTTCTCCGACCGCCGCCGACCGGACGTGAGCAGCCGGCAAAGCCCTCCCCAACTGGATCGATCCGTCGCGTACACAAGCACGGACAGGTGATGTGCCGGCTGCTGGTCCCCCTCCAATCGAAGCCTCGCTCCACACGCGACCCGCACGCCCGTCTCCCGCCCCGCCACGTGCGCCCGGACCACCCCACCCACGCTGCCGTCGTCCGCGATGCCCACGGCGGTGTATCCGAGTTCTGCGGCCCGGTGCACATACGACTCGGGCAGACTGGAGCCGCGCAGAAAGCTGTAGGCCGTGGTGATCTCCAACTCGCTATAGGTGGCGGCTGACGTGGCGTTCATACCCAAGCGCCCTGAAGAAACCAGTCGCCCCCGCACCGGTAGATCCAGACCCACTGGCCATCGTCACGCAGCACCCGCCAGTAGTCCCGTGTTCGAAGGTCCGCTTCGACACTACGCCCCGGCTCGGTCCACCAGGGAAGGTCGAGCCGTTCGGGGCCACTCGCCCACACGAGTCGCCAGCAGTGGTGCCAGTGCCGCAGCAATCCGCTCGACTCCGCCTCCGGCAACCGCACGTCAATCCGGACGGGCGGCACGAGTTTCGTCGGCCGGTCCCGCCAATACGCAGGTGACGCCGCGTGATCAGCCTGCGGTGCCTGCGTGGCGGCTCCCACCTCCTGGCGGCCAGCTCCCGGGTGAGGCACATAGGTGTCGACATCCCGTCGCACATGCACCTCGCCGCAGCGTGACTGCAACCGATCCACCAGCGTTCCCAGCCCCGCAGCGCGTGCCACGCCGGGCATCGCCGTCCAGGCCGCGTGCTGCACCCCACGGAGCATCGCGTCCCGCGCAACACGCAGCGTGACCGACTCAATACCGCAATCAACGTCGATCCGCTCCAGCCGCTCCCGAAAGACCGCCTGCAGATGTGCGGCGTCCCGAGTCGGCCGCGTCGCGTCCATCGCCCATCGCCAGTCCGGCCGATCACACCGCTCCAGATGCACTTCGATGCGTTCGGCGCCCCGCTGTCGGCTGGACAGCGATTGCGTCAGTTCCTCAAGCAGGCGAGACACCACGAGTTGAATCGTCTCGACGTCACGAACCGGACCATCGAAGACCCGGCTCGCCTCGATGCTGCGAACCGGCGGCCGACCGTCGATCGCCGGCTCCGGCTCGTCGCCCGTCCAGACATCGATCCGTCGCAGCACGGCTTCGCCGAACCTCGCCGCCAGTTCCACCCGAGAGATGTCCATGACCTGCGACACCGTCTCGATGCCAACTTCGCCGAGCGCCAGGTGCGCTTCCGGCGGCAGACGCAGCGCCGCCAACGGAAGCGTGCCGGCTCCTCGTGTATCGATCTGCTCCGCCTCGAGCATCGCCCCGCTTCCGAACCTCGCCAATCCCCACGCCATCGCCGCCGTTGGCCCCGCGACCACGACCGCGGACAGGTGCAGATTCCGAAGCCCGGACCGGATCAATTCCACAAGTTTCGCCCCGCCACCGAAGAGGTGGGCGCACCCGCGAATGTCCAGTCGAAGACCGTCGGGCGGATCCACCTCCACCAGCGGTGTGAATCTCCGCATCGAGATCGCCAACGCATCGAGTGCCGCCGCGTCTCGCTCGCTCGCGGCCTCGCGGACACATGGTGTTCCTTCGTTCGAGGCGTCGAGCAGGCCGGATGCTTCAGCCAACGCCATGCCGGGACGAACCCCGAGACGCCGGCACCGAACGCATGCGTCGTCGATGATCCGCCGCTCGCCGACGCGGCATTCGATCAGAATCGGTGGCACCGCCCCGCCCCCTCCGCGGCGACGAAGCCGCCTCGCTTCGAGGTCGGTCGGCCAGGTCGGAAGAAAGATCGACAGGTCCGTGTACATGGTCCCACTCCAACATCCAGGACGCGAGCGCCGTCTCGCCCGCCCGCTGCACCGCCACGCGGTCGCCCGATGGATGGAAGGCCTGCTTGCCCTTGCACCGCAACAGATCCAGCCGCCACCGCGCCCGAGGCGTCGTTCCCTCAACGCAATCGATCGCCGGCATCAGCCGCCGCACACGCCAACGTGTCATCGCGGCGGACGGGCACGTCTGCTCATCGTGATTTCGAGCCAGCAGCACCGTGACACCTGCCTCCATCGCCGCCAGATGGAGCCGCCGCGTCACTGTCAACGTGGCCCCCGCGGCGTCAAGCACAACACAACCCGCGACACCACTTCGACCGGCGTGCTCTGCGCGCCACCACCGCCCCACGGCAGCGGCCGGAGCAACGAACAACGACACGCCCGGCACATCAACACCGCTGGCCCGCCCCAGCCTCGCCAGCGCGGGGAGATCCGGCCAGACCCGCCGGCCGATCCAGATCACCGCATCGGCGTCCTGCCCTCCGCGCTCGCCCGCGGCGGCGACGAAACGGCCTGCCAACCTGCCGAGCAAACCCAGGGGCGGTCCCACCTCGCCCAGAAACTCATGCACACCGGCAACGACCAGGCCGCCCCGATCGGCCTGATTGGCCGCACATCCTGAAGCAGAAGCAGCAGCATCTTCCGAACACGCTGCATGCGACGACGCTGCACCAGCATCGCCCCCCGCCACACGCGACCGCCATGCATGCAAGGCATCCCGGGCATGCGCCACCGGCGAGTCCGCAACCAAAGCGTCGCCGCCGGCCGGCCGCCACGCGGAGGCGGCGGAAAGGGCCGCATCCACCCCCCGCCACCCGGTCGCCATGCATGGTGCGTCGCTCATGGCCCAGATGTTAGGCATTTGTTCGGGTTCCCGTCAAGCCCCCCTGCACATTTCTTCCCCCACGAATTGGCCGGGACGTGTAGGGTGGGGGCCTCCTGAGGGGCAACGGGGCTCCTCCGACCAGGGGGGTGCGGGCATGAGCATCGCAGCGACCGGACTGACAGGCATTCTCAATCGCGCCATCGAAGGCGATGACACCGCAGCGGAGGATGCCTGGGCAGCCGTCTACGACGACCTCCATCACATGGCCGCCGCCGCCCTCTCACGCGAAGGGCACGCCACACAGTTGCAGCCGACCATGCTGGTCCACGAAGTATTCCTGAAACTCGACCGCCACCACCCCGACGCCTGGGACAGCCGGCGGCACTTCTTTGGCGCCGTCTCGCGGTGCATGCAGCAGTACCTGGTAGATCACGCCCGCCACCGATCAGCGAAACGCCGAGGCGGCGACCGCACCCGACTCTCACTCTCCGTCATGGCCGGCGAACTGGCGACCTGGGATCTCGCCACCTCACACAGTGTTCCCGGCCTGATCACCGCACTGCACGAACTCGAACAGGACTCACCGCGTGCCGCCGAAGTCGCGCGTCTGCGATACATCCTCGGACTGACCGTTCGTCAGGTCGCCGGCATCATCGAAACCTCTGACCGCACGGTGAAGAAGGACTGGGCCTACGCCCGGGCCTGGCTGCGACGAGCGTTGGACCGCCTCGACTGATCCATGACCACTACGCCGCACAATGACGATCGGGGTGATCGACGGTGCCGGGATCTCTTCGATGCCGTCGTCGATCTTCCGCTCGACCAGCGAGAGCGCTTCCTCCACGACCAGATTGCCGACGACGAGGTTCGCCGCGACGTCCGCTCCCTTCTGAAGTACCACGACACGCTCACGTCGCACGACGAACCGCATCAGTCGCTCCCCGAGGACCGGCTCCTCGGGCATGAGATCGGCGGCTGCCACGTCATTCGCCGCATCGGCACGGGCGGCATGGGCATCGTCTACGAAGCGGAGCAGAAGCACCCACACCGGCGTGTAGCGCTCAAGGTCCTGCGGACCGAATTGACGAGCCCACGGTCGCTCGCCCGGCTCGACCGGGAAGCCGAACTGCTCGGCAGACTGTCCCACCCCGGCATCGCACACGTCTACGGCTCAGGCACATTCGATTCAGGCGAAGGCGGAACGCCCTACTTCATCATGGAGTACATCGATACCGCCCTCCCGCTGTGCGCGTACGCCGCAAGGCAGCACCTGGACACCCGCGAGCGTGTCCAACTCTTTGCCCGCGTATGCGACGCCATGCACCACGCCCACGAGCGTGACGTCCTGCACCGCGACCTCAAGCCCGGGAACATCCTCATCGACGGCACGGGCAGCCCCCGTGTCATCGACTTCGGTGTCGCCACGACGCTCGATACGCAGAACCCGGACGCCACCGGCCTGACGCGAGATGGCCAGATGATCGGAACGCTGCGGTACATGAGCCCCGAGCAGATCGCTCCGGGCAAGAAGCCGCCGGATCGCCGCACCGACGTCTATGCGCTTGGCGCCGTCCTGTACGAACTGCTTTTGGGCCGGCCGCCGCTGGACATCGACCACCTGCCACTTCCGGACGCGGCGAACACCATTCTGGACGCTGCGCCAGCCCCGCTCTCTTCCGCGAACCGAACGCTCCGAGGCGATCTCGACACCATCTGCGGCACGGCCATGGCCAAGGAACCCGGCCGCCGCTACGCATCCACCGCAGACATGGCGGCTGACCTTCGGCGGTGGCTCCATCACGAACCGATCACCGCCAGACCCCCGAGCATGGTGTATCTGGCCGGCCGCTTTGTTCGCCGTCACCGAACCCCGGTGACGGCCGCCAGTCTCATCATCGCTGTGTTGAGCGTGGCGATCTTCGTCGTGGGCGGCTCGCTCGCCCGCGAAACCGAGCAGCGGTCGAACGTCGAGCGAGAGCGAGCCCGCCTGCAGGAAATCATCACGACAGTTGGCAGCAGCCTCGGCGCCGTCGATCATCCCGAGGCCGGCCAGGCGCCGCTGACTGCGCTCCTGAGCGAGATGACGCGACGCGCCGACGAAGGCACCATGGGCGAGCCCACCGCCGAAGCGGCCGTTCGCCTCATGGTCGCCCGGGTGCTTCGCAGTTCGGGCCGCATTCCCGAGGCTGCGGCGCAACTCGAGCGGGCTGCGGCGCTCTACGAGCAGCATGCGGGGATCGCCGACCCGGACACGCAAGCCTGCCTGATGGAACGCGCCGATCTGCACGCCAACCTCGACTCTGGACTGTACGACACCGACCTCGCGATGGCATGCGGTCGCCGGGTGCTGCGATGGCGTGATGCACACCTCGGACTCGACCATCCCGATTCGATTGACGCGGCGCAAGCCGTCGCGTGGGCGGGGCGAAACTCACTCAGGCTATTCCCCGAAGTGCAGCCACTTTTCCGCCGCGTTCTTGCATGGCTCCGAAGCCGCCCCCAACCCGATCACGAACGCATCGCGTTGGTCCTCCTGCCGTACGGTCTGACACTCCATCAGCCCGGCACGTTTGACCGGGCCGTCGCGTGCTACCGCGAAGCGGCGACGATTGCCGACGCGCACCTGCCGCCGACGCACTGGGCGGCCATCGAGTCCAGGACGCTCCAGGCGTTGGCACTACGCGACACACACCGATTCGACGAGGCCGCGCTCATCTACGAGGAGTTGCTCCCCGGAATGACCGAGCGGCTTGAGCCAGGCGACACGGGACTGCTCCGAGAACGCACGCAGTACGCTCGCATCCTTTCCAGAGGCGGCCGGGGCGACGAAGGCATCGCCACGATCGACGCAGCCATCGCGTCGGCAGCCCCGCATTTGGAGCATGACCACCCGAGCCTGCTGCTTGCACGCGCCAAGAGGCTGGAAGTGCTGCTCCTTGCGGGTCGAATCGATGGCGTGCTTCAGGGTGGCGAGCGGCTCTGGTCCGCAGCCGACACGTCAGGGCACTTGCCCAGAAGCACGGTTCTGGCCGCCGCCATTCGTGCGGCAAGACTCGCCAGAGACGCCGACGCAGCGAAGCGTTGGACGGACCGGCACCTCCAAACGGATCCAGGATTCGAAGCAGACATCCGCCAAGCCTCTCTGGACGCCGCCGAGTGGAACAACCGGGCCGTATGGACCCCCCACGTCCAGTCCCTGCTGGATGTTGTGTTCTACGGCGAGTACCTGATCGACTGGGATGAACTGGATGCGGCAGCAGAAGTCCTGAAGCGCGTGGCTGAACATGAGGACACGGCGTCTCTTCCGGCATGGCTGACGACCCGCGTCGAACTGACGCTCCGCAGACTGTACGAAGCTCGCGGCGATATGGC
>CAZMPA010000066.1:0-10680 GCA_964567915.1 uncultured Isosphaeraceae bacterium
GCCGCGTGGTCGTTGTCCCGCGGAACCATGTCAATGTGCCACTCCACAAGGTCATGTGTGTGGACCGGGAGCACTTCAAGCGCCAGATCGACGCCCGGTGTGCCGTGCAGGGTGTATCCGGTCGGCATCGCACCAATCATGGGCTCGTAACCATCCTTCTTCAGAAGGAGGTCATAGGTGCCGTAGTGGGTGAATTCGACGTCCACGGGTGTGCGGCCGACTTCGCGATGGTTGAGCCACACCAGCGCCCCGGCAGGCTCGCTGGTGATACGAATCGTTCGCCGGACGCAGCCTGTTGATGCGACAACCGGAACGATCAGCAGAAGTGTCCATACGCGATGCATGTCTTGTCGCAGCATACTCGGGGTGGGGTCAATCAAATTCATCGCCACGGAACGTGGATGCCAGATAGGCCTCACGCACGGCTTCGTCGTTGATGATCGACTTTGGATCTCCGTCGCGGAGGTTGGTGCCATGATGGATGATGTACGCCCGATCACAGATTCGAAGCGTCTGCTGCACATTGTGATCGGTGACGAGAATCGAGATGCCCGCATCCCGGAGCTTGGACACCTCCTGTTGCAGTTCCTCGACCGTGTGCGGGTCGACCGCCGCGAACGGCTCGTCCAGCAGCAGCATGGTCGGCTCGGTGATCATGGCCCGCGCGATTTCCAGGCGACGGCGTTCTCCTCCAGAGCACGTGCGGGCGGTTTCCGAGGCCTTGTGCTCCAACCCGAACTGCGACATGAGTTCGTCGCAGCGTTCATTCTGGGCCTCACGTGAGAGGTCCCGCGTTTCGAGGATCGCCATCAGGTTGTCCCGAACATTCATGCGTTGGAAGACGCTCGGCTCCTGACTGAGGTAGCCCATGCCTTGTCTTGCATGGCGGAACATCGGCTCACGTGTCACGTCCCGCCCGTTGAACCGCACCGCCCCACCTTCCGGAGTGATCATTCCAATCACCATGCGGAACGACGTCGTCTTGCCCGCGCCGTTGCGGCCAAGCAGCCCCACGATCTCACCACGGTTGACATGAAACGACACGCCGTCAACTACCCGTCGACCGGTGTAGGACTTGATCAGGCCCTGGGCTTCAAGCAGTGGCATGGCGGCAATGGTAGCCATCGGCCGGGTCCACTACAGAATTCGAATGGTCATCGGATACCGCACGTACTCCCGCTTGGACGCGATGGTGGCTGAGCGGATCGCCATGATGATCATGAAGAGCCACGGGACCCACGCGAACGCCAGCCCGATGACGGAGACGGCGAGGATGACCGACCAGAGCGTCATGGAGATGGCAAAGTTGCAGGCCTCGCGTCCATGGTCGTCGATGAATGCGCTGTGTGATCGGCCGTTGAGCCAGAGCACGAGCGTCACAACGAACAGCAGGCCACTCAGTGCCCCAGCGGCCACGAACGCATGGCAGAGCGATGCCGTGCGGACATCTGTATCGGGCACCCCGGCCTCATGAAGGCGGCCGTTCGGGAGCACTTGACGGTGCGGAGTGGGTTGCGGGGCTGCTGCGGGCATGTCGATATCCCTTGTTGGGAACCGATGTGCGTCGTTTTCAGGTGGATTCGGAGCCATCGTCGCCATCGGCGGTCTTCTTGACCGGCTTGGCCTCCAGCGTCCAGTCGTCGGGGTACCTGGTGGCCGCGAGCACACCGACGATTCGGAAAATGCCCTTGAACACGTAATCGTCAAGCAGCACGCGGCGGCCGTCCGTGTGGACGACCCAGGCCTTACTCGTCTTCATCCAACGGTGCATATCGATGTCCGCGATCTCATCCGGGGCCCAGACGTCGTTTCCGGGAAGTTCCAGCACGCCGTTGTCCTGGAGCCTGAATCGCCGCTTCTTATTGGCGAGCACCTGCCACAGGTACCACGGCACAAAGGGCAGGCACAGGATGAACAGCCACTGCACCGGACGGTCATGCGCGGAGGGTTGTTGGACTTCGCCATAGGCGTCAAGCAGGCCGTCGGCCGACACCTTGGCGGCCTTCAGCACTTCCGTGGGTGTGCCGGCGCCGGTGGTTGGTGACCGGACGGCGTCGATCATGGCCCGCTCGGCTTCAAACCACTTGCTGAGGTCGGAGCCGCCATCGGCGTCACCCTCGACCTCGGCCACTGCGTCCGGAAGGACGCGGTCCGAGATCAACGCCGACATGCGATCAATGGCCGTTCGCCCGCCTGACGTGACGGAAGCCCGAAGACCTTCAATCTCCGCGGTGACCGATGCGGCACCCTCGACTGAAAGATCGTCAAGCACCTTCAAAACGAAGTCGTCGACGAGTTCGGGGTTGGTCGATGTGTCTCCATTGAGGATGGGTTCAGAGACACGCAGGAAGGCTCGAGCCACCTCGGCCCGCGCGAAGTTTCGCTCCTGGGCGGGAATCAACTCGACATAGTCCCAGACGCCCCAGAGGCCGAGCACCAGACACACGATCGCGACCAGCAGGCTGCGAATCAGAAATGACGGCGCCAGCCGCGCGACGATGCCCTCGCCAAGTGTCGTGTTGTCCTGCCCATCCTCAGTCATGGCCGCATCCTATGTATCGGTCGCGTTGGCGGCCTCGTGGCAGGTTTCGATGGCGACCCGGTGCAGGCCGTCATCCTCGGGCACCGTGTCCAGCAGGCCGAGCAGCAAGTCCAGCCGCCGTACCGGAGCCATGGAGGGGTCAATTCGTTCTGCTGCGGCATCACCCAGTTGCAGGAGCGCGTCCCTGAACCAACCTGCGGTCGGTCGAGACTGGTCGTCCGGAGCGGCGACCCGAGCTCGAACGGCCCCGACGGGGCCGATGGCGACGATGGGTATCAGCCCGGTCTGCGTCGTGGGTTCGCGGCAGAGGGCGACGACCGGGACCTCTCTGGCAACTGCGAGCAGCCGCAGCCTTCTGGCGTCGGCGCCAACGAGTGGAGGCTGCACGAGGTATCGACCCTGATCGAGGTCCATGGTGTCCGTGACCGCGTCACCAATGATCTTGATTGCGGCTCGCGACGCAAGCGCTTCCTTCCGGATACCAGCCCGCGCCGACGCGAGCACGTCGATGATCTCGGCCATGCCGGCGTAGTCCTGCCGGCCGTTGCTCATCGACAGGGCGCGTTCGAGCACGCGTTCCGATTCAAACCACGCCGACCTGCCAAGCGCATCGGTTCCCCGGTCGACCAGATCCTGAATGGCCTTTGTTCGTCCGCTGGGTGGCATGTTGGGGGCCTCTCGAGGGGTCCTCAGGCCGCGTAGGCCTCGGCAAGTTCGTCGGCAATCGCCTGATTGCCAAAGCTGAGCCGCACGCCTCCGGTCGGCACAATCTCCATGACGACTGGCTGGCCGACCGCAATGAGGGTGAGCCCCTGATCTGGCTTCTCAGAGTCAGCCAGCAGTGCCTTGGCGAGATCACACAACAGGTGCAGATCTCCAGCATCGGCGAGCAGTGGGTCTCGTGAGTTGAGTTCGACCGTCGCGGCCGCGTCGATCCGCTGCCACTCTTCGTTGGCGGCCAGGCTGAACGCGACCACATCAAACACGCTTCGCCACTTCCCGACCGGTATGAGCAGAATCTGGGAATGGTGCAGTTTGTGCATCAAGTGATCGACGACATCAGCGATCTTGTCGTCGGGGATCTCGTGCACGGTGGCGCCGTCACGCGGGGAGCAAGACGTGCCCGCAATTGCGACATGATGGTGATGGACCGTGTCTCCATCGCGCATGCGCAGATAGATGTGGTCCTCGTCTGGTGATTCGGATTCGATTCCGTGGTCCGCAATCACTCCGGCTGCTTCGCCGGCTGGTATGAACTCCACCAGTGGTCCTCCTCTGGGTCGTCGCGCATTCAATCCGATCCTGCCCGCTCATGCAAGTCGGATCGGGAGGATCTGCGCAGATTCCATATGATGGCTGCGTGCGAACCATCCTCTTCATTTGCACCGGGAACACATGCAGAAGCCCCATGGCCGAGGCGATTGCGAGGTCGCACTTCGCCGGCGATGCCAGTGATCTCTTCTTTGGTTCTGCCGGCGTCGCCACCATGGATGGGCTGCCTCCCACTGCCGAGACGGTGGAGGCCTTGCATCGAATGGGAATCGAGCACGACGGCCGATCAACCGCCGTCACGCCTGAGATGCTCAAGAAGGCCGATTTGGTGCTCTGCATGACCTCATCTCACCTCAGCACGGTCCACCTGTTGGCGGGGGACGACATAGAAGCGATTGCTCGGATGCACCTGCTGGATCCCGATGGAGGCATCCCGGACCCGATCGGGATGGGTCAGGCAACCTACGACGAGGTCGCCGCGAGACTCGGGCGGCTCATCCCCCAGCGGGTCGAGTCATTGCTGGCGCCGGCCTGATTTCCCCTCGCCAATTCTCTTTCAGTTTCCCAGCCCCGCGGCCACTTCGGCAAGAAGTCGAGCCCCGAAGCCTGTTGGTCCCGGTTCGTGCAGATCGGTGGCGGCATCCGTCGTAGCCGGTCCGGCGATGTCGATGTGCGCCCACGGCGTCTCTGGATCAACGAAGTACGACAGAAAGGCCGCGCCCTGAATGGGATGTCCGTCCCGCTTGGGGCCGCTGTTCCAGATGTCAGCGTGGGCGGCCCGCATGAACTCGCGATGTTCCTTCCACAACGGCAGCCGCCAGACCTGCTCGCCGCAGTCGTCGCCGGTTGTTTCGATCAGCCGCCTGAAGTCGGCGCTGCGAGACCAGATTCCGGCGCACCATTCACCGAGCGCCACGACCACGCCGCCGGTCAGCGTGGCGATGTCGATGATCAGAGTGGGCTTGATGGTCTTGCAGGTCCACGCGAGCGCATCGGCGAGCACAAGCCGGCCCTCGGCGTCGGTGTTCGTCACCTCGACCGTCACGCCGTTGTACATGGTGATGATGTCGTCGGGCCTGTAGGACCGCTCCGAGACCATGTTTTCGGCGCAGGGAAGGACGGCGTGAACCTCAAGTGGCAACTTCATCGCCGCAATGGCCTGCATAGCCCCGAGCACCGCGGCGCCGCCGCACATGTCGTACTTCATCCCCTTCATTCCATTGGAGATCTTCAGTGAGTATCCCCCGGTGTCATAGGTGATCGTCTTGCCAACCAGCGCGAGCCGTTCGCCGCCTGCGGGCGCAGACTTTGGCTTCCATGTCAGATGCACCATGCATGGCGCGTTGGTGGAGCCCATGCCGACAGCGGTGAGCCCGCCCATGCCGAGCTCACGGGCCCTGGCCGCTGAGATCACCGAGCACTTCATGCCGGACCGCTTGGCCAGACTGCGAGCCTGGCGGGCGATCCACGCGGGCGTTGCGATATTGGGGGGCGTTGATCCCAGCCGCCGGGCTTCGTTCGAGCCTTCTCCCAGCATGCATCCACGGCGAAGCCCGCCTCGGGCCGCGCCGGTAGAAGCGGTGAGTATGAGCGTGCCAGTGGCGGGCTCGCCCTTGGCGGCGGTCCCCCGCCATGTTTCCTGCCGCCAGTTCGCCAGCAGCATGCCTTCGGCGATGGCCTGTGCTGCGGCGGCTGGCTGCTTGCCAAGCGGCCCGGGCAGGTGCGTCGGAATCTCGATGCGGGCCGCCGATGCGCCCATCGCGTGCAGGGCTCGCACGAGCCTGCTGCCGAGCGTGCGGAGGCTCGCGAGGGTTGGCGTTGCGTCGCCGAGACCGGCGAGGATGGCCGCGTCGCTTCCTACTGAGATGGCCCCGGCGTCTCCCTTGAATCCCGGCCGCGTTCTGGCAGCTTCCAGTCCCCCGCCGCACGCAGCATCCATCGCCTTGAGTGCAGTCGGGAGTCGCTTCGCAGATGACGTGATCGCAGCCACGGTCACGGCGCGGCGGGGCGAGCCAGCTCGGATGGTCTTATACATGCTGCAGGGCATCGGCCACACGGGGGCGTTGGCCGCACAATGGACCGGCGGGCAGCCTCTACCATGTCGGGATGTCGCTTGATCGCATGATCGATGCAGCGCTCAATCGAGCCGGGGAGGGGCTTCGCACGCTGGAGGATCTGGCCCGGTTTGTCCTCAATGATGCGGCGCTCAGTGGCGGGTGCAAGCATCTTCGGCACGATCTTCGAGCGGCTGCGGAGGGTGTATGGCCTGGTCGCGCGGCGGTTTGGAGCAGGGATACCCGGAGCGATGTGGGGACGTCGCATCAGACCAGCGGTGAGTCGCGTCGAGGCGGGCTGGGAGATCTGGCTGCGGCTGCAGGCACGCGGGCCTGTGAGGCCATGCGAACGCTCGAGGAAGCCGCCAAACTGGCTGCCGCGGCTGCTGCGAGTGAGATTGAGTCGCTCAGGTACCGGACCTACGACCTGGCCGCGGGCATTGAGCGTCGTTTGGGGGCTGGACCCACGCCGCAGTGGCGGTTGTGTCTGCTGCTGACGGAATCGGCCTGTTACACGGGCTGGGAGGCCACCCTTCGCGCCGCGATCACTGGTGGCGTGGACGCGGTTCAGGTACGGGAGAAGGGTGTGGACGACGCGTGGCTGCTCCATCGCGTGCGGTCCGTCAAGTCAATCTGCGAGCCGCTCGGTGTTCCGGTCATCGTGAATGATCGTGTTGACCTGGCGCTGCTCGGCGGCGCGGATGGGGCGCACCTTGGGCAGGATGATCTCGCGGTTGGCACGGCGCGGCGTCTGTGCGGCCGGAAGTTGTGGCTGGGCGTGAGTACGCATTCGCCGGCCGAGGCTGCTGCTGCGGTAGAGGCTGGCGCGGATGCTGTGGGCATCGGGCCCATCTGCGCCAGTCCCACAAAGCCCACGCTGCAGCCGGCGGGCGCGGCGCTGCTGTCGGCCACACTGCTTGTGATTGGCACACTCCCACATCTGGCCATCGGCGGCATGTCGCCCGAGACGATTCCGACTGCGATCGCCGCCGGGGCGCGCGGCGTGGCGGTTGGGTCCGCGATTTGCGGCGCAGCAGACCCCGAACAGGCGGCCCGGGCGTGCCTGCGTGCCATGGTTGAGGTGGAGGCATGATCACGGATGTTCGATGCATCGTGCTCGGGTCGGGTACCAGTGCTGGCGTGCCGGCCATCGCCTGCGACTGCGATACCTGCACCTCGGATGATCCGCGAGACACGAGGCTTCGGACCAGCGCGGCGATCTGCTGGAGCGATCCACAGGGGAGTCCGCGGACGATTCTGATCGACGCCTCTCCGGATCTTCGTCAGCAGGTGCTTCGGGCGGGCATCACGCGGTGCGACGGCATTTTCTTCACGCACAATCATGTTGACCACACCTTTGGCCTTGACGAGGTGCGGCGGTTCAACATCGGCCAGCAGGCCCCTGTTGATATCTGGGCCGAGCAACACACGATTGAGCACCTGGAGCGGGTCTACCGGCACATTTTCCATCCCCACAACAATGTCAACGACTCGTTCATCGCCGTGGTGCAGGCCCATGAGATCACGCCCGGCGAGTCGATTGAGCTGTACGGTCTTCGCGTTGAGCCTCTGCGACTGATGCATGGCAACCTTCCGATTCTGGGGTTCAGGTTCGAGGCCGATGACGGCCCGGACTGGCCGCTTCCAATGGCCTGGTGCACAGATGTGTCGACCATTCCAGATCAGAGCCGCGAGCAGCTCAAGGGCCTGGAGACGCTCTTTCTGGACATGCTCCGTGAGCGGCCCCATGGCACCCACCTGAGCATCGATGAGGCGGTTCGGGAGGCGTATTCGCTGGGGGCCAGACGGACCTGGTTCGTCCACATGGCCCACCAGATCAAGCACGCCGAGGTGGACGACACGCTGCCGGAGGGCATGGCCCTGGCGTGGGATGGTCTGACGGTGGACTGGACGGGCTGACAGCAGGACTCTGGCAGCGCTGGCGAGCGCCGACTTCACTATCATGCGGGGCTCATGGCACAGCTCCGCGAAATCAAGAATCGGATCGGCGCGGTCAAGACGATCGGCCGGATCACCAAGACCATGCAGATGATCGCCACGGCCAAGTTTACGGCCGCCGGTCAGCGGGCCGAGCAATCGCGTCCGTATGCGCGGATGATCGACGAGATGGTCCGGCAGGTCGCATCGAACGCCGAAGACTACGCCTCGCCGCTCATCGACGGACCGTCTGAGCGAACCGGCAAGGTGCTCATGCTCGTGGTGTGTTCAGATCGCGGACTGTGCGGTGCCTACAACGCCAACGTCCTTCGGACGGCCGGCAAGTTCCGCCAGTCGCTCGTGGGCGAGACTGACGTCGTTGTGGAGACCGCGGGCAAGAAGGCCGTCGGGTACTTCAAGTTCCAGGGCGTCGAGGTCTCGAAGGCGCACGCCATTGGCGATGCGCCCAAGTACGAAGACGTAGAGGAAGTGGCACAGGCCTATCTCGATCGGTACGAGGCTGGCGAGTTTGATTCGATTCAGATCGTGACGATGCGGTATCACGGCGTGTCCAGGCAGACGCCGGAAATCACGCAGTTGCTTCCACTTTCGCAGCCGGAGTCAGACGGGTCCGAGCCCACTTCGGGACGCGCGGACGTGTACGAGTTCACGCCGGGCGCGGCGGAACTGCTTGACACACTCCTTCCGACCACGGTGAAGACGCTGCTCTTCCAACTGTTCATGGAAGCGGCGGTGAGCGAGCACGTGATGCGGATGATTGCGATGAAGGCAGCGACCGACAACGCCAAGGACTTCGGCCGCACCCTCAGCCGCACCTACAACCGTGCGCGGCAGGGCCAGATCACGACCGAACTCACCGAGATCGTCTCCGGCGTCGCCGCCCTCGAAGGCTGACCCCACCGACCGCCGGTCCCCCTATCTCTTTGTGCAGCAGTCACTTACAAAACGGCAGTTTTGTAAGTCGTGTTGTGACAGTCACATAAAGTGACCGGCGGTCGATGTGCGTTTCTGGGGTCGTCCGTGGGGGTGCGGGGGCGAAGCGGGGTTGTGGGACCCTTGCGGCGCGGTCCTGGCGTATGCAACCCCCGGACACTTTATCTTGTTGTCCTGTAAGCACTTAGAAAACCACAGTTTTCTAAGTTGTTGTGGCGCAGGGAGATAAAGTGACCGGCGGTCAGTTTGGTTCTTGTTGCGAGTCGGTCGCAATACCACTACAGTGCTCCACCATCTCAGGAGTCCGCCCCCCCATGACTGGTCTGAAAGCATTCATCCTTGTGTTCCTCATGATGCCCCTTGGGCACGCGCTCATGATCATCATGAACAAGGCCATTCCAGATCACCTCGGCTGGGGGGCGACGGTGGTGTTTGTGATCGGGTTGCTGGTCCTGCTGCCGACGCGCTGGTCTCGCTCATCCGCGTGGCAGAGCTTTCTTGGCGCGTTTTCAGGCGTGCTGCTCTGGACCGGCGCTGTGGAGTATGGCCTCCTGTACGCGGCGACGGTGCTGGGTATTCCGGAAGTCAACGGCACCGCTGGCGAATACCGCCTGATGATGCACACGTGGAGCTTCCTGCTGCTGCTCGTGCTGTATCTCGTGCTGCACGAGAGTGTGCGGTGCAATCTCTTCATCTGGCTCCGCAGGCGGCTCCATCTCATCCGCCGTTCAGCGCCAAGCGGGACGGTCATCAACTACGGTCCGCGTACTGCGTTTGAGATGATTTCGATCCTGTGGTTTTTCTACGTACTGCTGCTTTTGCTCTACGACGAGCAACTCGTCGGCGTGCATCACCCACTGACGTATGCGTGCCTGCTTGTGAGTCTGTCAGGTGGCCTGTGGCTCTTCTATCGCCTGCTCATGATCCGTGAAATGGGCCTTGCGATTCGCTACGCCATCCCGACGGTCATCGTCCTGTGGAATTGCTTCGAAATCACGGCCAAGTGGGACCTCTACACCGAGCCCTGGATCACCCTGCACCCGGGCATCATGACGGTCATCTGCGTGTCGTTCGTCGTCGGGACAGTGCTTGTGATTCGCGACCTGCGCGTTGGCTCCGCTGTCCGGACATCCTGACGTAGCCGCGGCTGTTACTGCCAGTGCTCAATCACTTCCAGCAGATCATCCACGCCCACGTGGCCGTCCAGATTGAGGTCCGGCCCCGCGGCAATCACCGTGGATCCGACCGAAACCGTCAGGATGGCTGCAGTTCGTAACACCGGAATCACCGTACATCGGAGGTCTGGCATTGCAAGCCCCACGTCACGTTGAGCTCCTGCACATGCTTCAAGGGCCCTTCCGCGCACCCTTGCCGGTGGTTCCCCGGCTCATCGAGATTCGCCCTATCCTCCAAGCCATGCGGCTCTACACCGGCACGGGTGACGATGGAACAACCGGTCTGTTCGGAGGTGGCCGCGTGACGAAGGACCACCCCCGCGTGGCGGCGTACGGCGAAGCCGACGGACTCAACGCCGCGATCGGGCTGGCGGCCACCGCATGTGATGTTGCGCCGCTCTCTGAAACGATGGCAACCCTGCAACAGTCGCTCTTCATCCTGGGCGCCGATCTGGCGACGCCGACAGACGCGGCCCATCAGGACAAGATGTCGCGCATCAGCGACGCGGATGTTGCCTGGATGGAGTCGCAGATCGACGCCATCGATCGTGGGAACGCGCCATTGACCGGCTTTGTACTTCCAGGCGGCTGCGAAACGGCCGCGCGGCTGCACGTCGCCCGGGACGCGGCCCGCCGCTGCGAGCGGGCCATGGTGACGCTCGCCCGGGCCGCGCCCGCTGGCGTGTCTGAGCCCGCGCTGCGGTGGCTGAACCGCTGCAGCGCCCTGGTCTTTGCGGTGGCCCGG